>CAJYRH010000184.1 GCA_913776795.1 uncultured Pseudorhodoferax sp.
AAGAGCCTGTTCGAGAACGCGTTCGTGAAGGAGCGGTTGGCTGCCTCGCAGGCGAAATGAGGCGGCTGAAGTCCGCCAGGCGCACTCTGCTGCCGTTCGCTTCGAAGATCTGAACGGCAGCAGTGGAGCGTGACCTGACGTTCGTGGCACGGCGATATCCGACCGCTACGAAGCCACCACCGAGCATGCTCAAGCAGTCCAGCCTCCACGAATTCGGGGGCGGTTCATCATGTCGCCACGCTGCGGTCGCAGAAAACCATCGCACAAAAAAACCATGAAAGACCGGTGGCGCAGAACACCATCGCGCCCTTGCCTCCCACACCTTCCATCGTTCAGCGCTGCTCCAGGCCCTTCCTGCGCTTCCACAAGGTCGTGCGGGAGATGCCAAGGCGCTGCGCGGCCTCGCCGAGTCGCCCGCCGGACAGTTCCAGGGCGCGTTCGATCTGTGCCAGCTCGGCCTGCTCGCGGGCATCGGCCAGCGAACCCTCGGCGGCCAGTGGCTTGTCCAGCATGGTTTCCGGGAACAGGGCTGCAGCATCGAGCACCGGCTCGTCGGCCAGCGCGACGGCGCGTTCGACGCGGTTGCGCAGTTCCCGCACATTGCCGGGCCAGGCGTGCGCCAGGAGCGCTGCCGCCGCACCGTCGTCGAACTGCGCCAGGGGCAGGTGCTGGCGCTCGGCCGCCTGCTGGGCGAAGCGCCTGGCCAGCGGCAGGACTTCTTCCACGCGTTCGCGCAGCGGCGGCACGCGCAGCTCGACCACGGCGAGGCGGAAGTACAGGTCTTCGCGGAACGCCCTGCGCTCGATCAGCGCGGCCAGGTCGGCATTCGTGGCGGCCACGATCCGGCCCTTGAACTGCAGATCCTGCCGGCCGCCCACGCGGCGGAACCCGCCGTCCTGCAGCACACGCAGCAGCGCCACCTGCAGGCGCAGGTCGAGTTCGCCGACCTCGTCCAGGAACAGGGTCCCGCTGCCGGTCTCCTCGAAGAAGCCGGCATGCGCGGTGGCCGCACCCGTGAAGGCACCGCGCTCGTGGCCGAAGAACTGGCTCTCCATGAGCTCACGCGGCACGGCGCCGCAGTTCACCGCCACGAAGGGCTCGCCGGCTCGGGTCGACTGCGCATGCAGCGCGCGGGCCGCGACCTCCTTGCCGACGCCGGTCTCCCCGCGCAGCAGCACCGGGATGTCGCGCGACGCCAGGCGCTGCAGATCGGCCGCCAGCGCAGCGGTGGCGGCAGAAATGCCGAAGCCCTCGCCTGGGGCGCCCGCTTCTGGCGCAGGACCGGTGCCGTCGGGCAGCAGTGCCCGGATGGTGCGCACCAGCTCGTCGACGTCGTACGGCTTGGTGAGGTAGTCCGTGGCACCCGCGCGCACCAGCCGCACGGCCTGTCCCACATCGGCAAAGGCCGTGGCGAACACGATGGGCGTCTCGCCGAGCAGCGGCAGCGCCCGGCGGTACAGGTCCTCGCCCGAGCCGTCGGGGAGCCGGATGTCCGACAGCACGAAGTCGGGCCTGCGGCGCTGCATGGCCCGAACGGCCTCGGCGCAGTCGACGGCCAGCTCGACGCGGAAACCTTCGAGCCGCAGCCGCTGGACCAGAGCGCCACCCAGGACGCCGTCGTCCTCGATGACGAGCACATGGGGGGCGCTGGCGGCGGAGGAACTCATGGCGGCGATTGTGGCGCCGGGGACGCGTCCAGCGGCAGTTCCAGCACGATGTGCGTGCCGCGGCCCGAGTGCGCATCCACGGCCACGCGGCCGCGCAGGCGCTGCACCAGCCGCACGATGACGGCCACGCCCAGGCCGGCGCTGCCGATCGGCTCGGAGCCATGCTCCAGGCTGCGCGCCACGTCCTCCGGCAGGCCCGATCCCTCGTCGCTGACCTCCAGCCGCAGGTGGCGGTCCTGGAGCGCGCACCGCAGCTGCACGGTGCCCCTGGCAGACGATGCCTTGACGGCATTGAGCAGCAGGTTCAGCAGCACCTGGCGCACCTCGCCCGCCGGCACGGGAACCGATTGCTGCAGGTCCGACGCCACGCGCAGCGTGACGCCCGCCCGCTCGGCCTGCGGCGAGACCAGCCGTTGCACATCGACGAGGTCCTGCGGGCCAAAGCCGCGGTCCTGCACGGCCGATCGGTGGGTGGCCAGCGTGGCGTCGGTCACTTCGGACAGGGCCCGCATGCCGCGTTCCATGAAGTCCAGCGCCTCGTCGCGCACCTCCTTGCGGTCGCCGAACTTGCGCAGCGTCTCGATGGCCGTCACGACGCCGGCCAGCGGATTGCGCACCTCGTGGGCCAGGGTGGCGGCCATGCGGCCCAGGACGGCCTCCCGCTCCTGCTGCGCCATCAGCGCGAGCATGGCCTCGCGGTCGCGGGCCGCACCGGCCATCCGGTTGTAGGCGCGCACGAGCTGCAGGGTCTCGCCGTCGCTGGCCGGGACGCGCGCCTCCTCCAGCGGGAGCGGTGCCGCCTCCTGGCCCTGCTGCAGGTGCCGCGTGAGCAGATGGATCGGGCGCAGCAACCGGCGCATGAGCACCAGCCCCACCAGCGCGCAGAGCAGGCCCAGGCCCAGGTCGAAGGCCACGACGCGGCGCCACAGGGCACGGCGCTCGGCGGCGTAGTCCGCCACGTCGAGGTTCGCCACGACCGTCATGGCCACGGCCTCCGTGCTGCGCGCGTCCACCAGGGGACGCCACACCCAGTAGCTGCCTTCGGCGGCATCGAGCAGGTAGCCCTGCGCCTGCTCCAGCACCGCGGGCGGCAGGCTGCCTTCGCCCAGGCCGTCGCGGTCGGCGCGCGCCACGATGCGGCGGTCGGCGGTCAGCAGGAACAGGCGCCGCTCTTCCAGGCCCTCGAACACGCGCAAGGCTTCGTCCAGGGCACGCTCCACCCCGACCATGTCGCGGTTCAACACGGAAGGCATCAACGAGGCCGACAGCCCATCGAGGTACACCTGGCCCAGGCGTTCGAGCTGCACCTCCACCTGTGCCGACAGGCTGCGGGTGGCGATCTGCGTGCTGCCCAGTGCCGTCACCAGGACGATGGCCACCATCGCCAGTGGCAGGCGCACGCTCATCGGAAGGCGATGGAGGATCGGGATGGGCATGGATCGCAAAGTGGCAGCGGATCGTACCGCCACCCGCGCGGCGGCTACTGGAGCACCGCGACCGCGGGCTTGCCCGGCCACTCCAGCCGGCTGCGCAGGTCCACCTTCATCTGCAGCACGCCCTGGTCGAACCAGCCATCGGCCGCCACGGCCAGCAGCACGTCGGCGCCGTGCAGCTCGCCCAGGATGTCGTGCGGGCGCCCTTCCACCAGTTGCACCGACCATGGGCGGCCGCTGCCCAGCGCCGCGTTCTCGAAGCGCTGCAGCACGTCGGCCGCAGCGCGCCGCGCCTGGGCGATGCGGTGCTCGCGCATGCCCTCGGCATGCCAGCCGGCGCCGATGGGCACCGGGCCCACGTTGCGCAGCCGGTCCACGTCGATGATGGCGATGCCTTCCAGCTCCGCCATATGCCTGTGCGCCAGTGCCACGGCCTGCGCGATGGCCGCGTCCACGTGGGGCCCGGCGGCCAGGGCCAGCACCACGCGCCGCACGGGCGCCGGAGCGGCTTCGGCGGTGCCGTTCTGCGCCTGCCGTTCGAGCACGCCCTGCAATGCATCCTCGCGCGTGCCGCGCCACAGCGGCGCACCGCTGATGTAGCCAGCGCGGCCGATCAGGTGGCCGGCAACGGGCGTCGTCACGAGCAGGAACAGCACGGCCAGCACCGCCTTGGTCCAGGTGGCGAGCGAGCCGTCGACGGCGGCCACACCGAGCAGCACCAGGCCCGAACCGGCGACGCCGGCCTTGGTGGCGGCGTGCATGCGCATGAAGAAGTCCGGCAGCCGCAGCACACCGACGGCGGCGAACAGGCACACGACCGCGCCGAAGAGCAGCAGGCCGGCGCCGATCCACTGGTTCATGGCGTGTCCTCCGGTTGGCCGCCGTGCCGGCGCGGCGCGATGCCGCCGCGCGCGATGTAGCCGGCGAACGCCACGGTGGCGAGAAAGCCCACCAGCGCCACGCCCAGGGCCACGTCCACGAAGGCCGCGGAGCCCGACACCAGCGCAGCCAGGCCGGCCGCCGCGACGCCCAGCAGGCCCAGCATGTCCAGCGCGATCACGCGGTCCGCAGCGGCCGGGCCGCGCAGGATGCGCGCGCCGGCGGCAATCGCCGCCAGGGCCAGCAGCACCGCCGCCGCGGACAGCACAGCGACCATGAGGGCATCGTTCATTCCAGGGCCTCCTTGACGCGGCGCTCGAAGCCGTTCTTGATCTGCCCGACCACGCCGTCGGACAGGTTCATCACATGCACGTACAGCCAGCGCCGGTCGTCCGAGACGTGCAGGCTGGTGGTGCCAGGGGTCAGCGTGACCAGGTTGGCCAGCAGCGCGATGCCGGTGTCCGTGCGCAGATCGAGCGGAACGGCGACGATGCCGCTGGATTCCACGCGGCCCGGATCGATCACCGCCGCCAGCACGTCGCGCACCGAGAACACCAGTTCGCGCACGAACAGGCCTGCCAGCACGGCCCAGGCCGCCAGGCGTCGCACGGGGTTCATGGCGCACCTCCGATCGCGGGCGCATCGCCCAGCACGGCGTGCAGGTAGGCCTGCCCGCCCAGCATCTGCTGCGCGGCGCGCAGCGAGAAATCCACGAAGGGCTCGGTCCACAGGCCGATGGTCAGCGTCACCGCGGCCAGCGCCACCACCGGCGCCAGCATCAGCGCGCGTGTGCTCCGCGATCGCTGCCAGTCCTGCGCGGCGCGCTCGGACAGGGGTGTCGCCGGCTTCCAGAACGCCTCGTTCCAGATCTTGAGCATCGAGTACAGCGTCAGCACGCCGACCGCCAGCGCCACCACGGCCAGCGCCACATGGCCCGCCTCCAGGCTGGAGCGCACCACGGTGTACTTGGCCCAGAAGCCCGACAGCGGCGGCAGGCCCGCCAGCGACAGCGCCGGCACCACGAACAGCAGAGCCAGCAGCGGCGTACTGCGGTGCAGGCCGCCGATGCGCTTGAGGTCGTAGGCCCCTCCTGCGCGGCGTACCACGCCGGCGATCAGGAACAGGTTGGCCTTGACCACGATGTGGTGCAGCACGTAGAGCACGGCACCGGCCAGCGCCAGCGGCGTGGCCACGGCCAGGCCGACCAGCATGTAGCCGATCTGGCTGATGATGTGGAAGGACAGGATGCGCCGCACGTCGAACTGCGCGGCCGCGCCCAGCACGCCGGTGACCATGGTCAGCGCCGCGATCCAGCCCAGCCATGGGCCCACGAACTCCAGCACGCTGCCGAACGGCAGCGTGAACACGCGCAGGATGGCGTAGACGCCGACCTTGGTGAGCAGGGCCGCGAAGATGGCCACCACCGGCGCGCTGGCCGTGTGGTAGGCCGCCGGCAGCCAGAAGAACAGCGGGAACACCGCCGCCTTGGCGCCGAAGGCCAGCAGGAACAGCACGGCCAGCGTGCGCACCAGGCCCTGGTTCTCCACCTGCGGCACCGCGCGCGCCAGATCGGCCATGTTGAGCGTGCCCGTCATGCCATACAGGAAGCCCACGCCCAGGAGGAACAAGGTGGTGACGAGCAGGTTCAGCACTACGTACTTGACGCCGGCGTCCAGCTGCGCGCGCGAGCCGCCCTGCGCGAGCAGCCCGAAGGAGGCGATCAGCATGATCTCGAACCAGACGTACAGGTTGAAGATGTCGCCCGTCAGGAAGGCGCCAACCACGCCCAGCAGCAGGCCGTGGTACAGCGGGTGGAACCAGGCCATCTCGCGCTCCGCCGCGCCGTCGGCCAGCGCGTAGACGCCCACCGCCATGCCCATGAGGCCGGTGATCAGCACCATGGCCGCGGCCAGCATGTCGGCCACGAAGCTGATGCCGAAGGGCGCGGGCCAGTTGCCGAACTGCGTGGCGACGACGGTGCCGTCGTGCACCGCGACGAGCAGCTGGACGCTGGCGGCCAGCAGCGCCGCGCAGCCCGCCAGGCTGACCCAGCGCTGCGCGCGCCGGCCCTGCAGCAAGGCGCACAGCGCCATGGTCGCGAACGGGATAGCGACGGGCAGGGTGAGGAGCCAGTGCGACGTCATGCGCGGCCTCCGCCCTGTGCGGCGGCAGCGCCGGGGCCACCCTTGGCGGGCGGCTCGGCATCGCGCATGGCATCGGGATCGGTCGTGCCCAGCGCGGCGCTGGCCCGCTCGAACAGCACGACGGCGAAGGCCACCAGCGCGAACGAGATCACGATGGCGGTGAGTATCAGCGCCTGCGGCAGCGGGTTGGCGCCGCCGGCCATGGCCAGCGCGCCCTCGGGCACCAGGGGCGGCACGGGCGAGGACAGCCGTCCGCTGACGAAGATGGCCAGATTCACGGCATTGCCGAGCAGCAGCAGGCCCAGCACCATGTGCAGCAGCTGGCGCGACATCAACAGGTACAGCGCGGCGGCCAGCATGCCGCCGAACGCGATGGCGTAGAGCGCTTCCATCAGGACTCTTCCTCACCCAGGTAGAACGCGACGAATCCACACACGGCGCCGAGCACCGCCAGGTACACGCCGATGTCGAACAGCAGGGCCGTGCCGAGGCCGAAGCCGTTGTCCCAGAAGGTCCACCGGTGGGTCAGGAACGGCTGGCCCTGCCACAGGCCGGGCAGGCCGGACACCAGCGCCAGCAGCAGCCCGGCGCCCGCCAGCGCCGCCGGGGGCCACCGCAGAACGGCCAGCAGCCGGTCCCGGCCGCGCGGCAGCGCGTAGACCGTGAAGCCGGCCGCCGCGATGAGGCCGCCGACGAAGCCGCCGCCGGGCGCGTTGTGGCCCCGCCAGAGCAGGTAGAGCGAGAACAGCAGGGCCACGGGCAGCACGAGGCGCCCCGCGACCTGAAGAATCAGGTTGTTCATGCCGTCTCCTCTGTTGTCTGTGGAGCCGTCCCATGCGCAGCAGCGCCCGCCTTGCGCCGTGCGGCGCTGCCGGCCAGCACGGCGGCTGCGGCAATCGCGGCGAGCGCGAGCACGCCGATTTCGCCCAGCGTGTCCAGTGCGCGGAAGTCCACGATGATCACGTTGACCAGGTTGTGCCCGTGGGCCTGCGGCACACTGGTCTCGCGGAAGTAGTCCGACAGGCGGCTGTCGAAGGGCGTCTGCAGCACGGCCAGCAGCACCAGCGTGGCCACCAGGCCAAAGCCGATGGCGATGGCCGCGTCGGTGCGGCGCTGCGTGCGGGTGCGCGCATCGGTGCCGTCGCCCGCCATGCGGCCGGCGATGGCCAGCAGCACCACGATGGCCACCGCCTCCACCGAGAACTGGGTGAAGGCCAGGTCCGGCGCGCCGTTGAACAGGAAGGTCAGAGCCAGGCCGAAGCCCACGGTGCCGGCGGCGACGATGCCGGACGTGAAGCCCCGCGCGCGCAGCACGATCGCCGTGCCCAGCAGCAGCAGGGCGGGCAGCAGGGCGTGCAGGCTCAGCGCCCCGGCCAGCGAGGGCCAGGCCAGCCCACCGCTGGACACCAGCACCGCGCCCAGTGCGACGGCCACCACGGCCAGCGTGGCGCCGGTGTAGCGGCGCAGGCTGCCGGACTGGATGCACGCGGTCTGCCAGGCGGCCACGCGCTGCAGCGCGACCAGGCCCTTGTCGTACAGCGCGTCCGGGCCATGGTTGTCGATGGCTTCGCGCGCCACCAGCACCCGGTGCATGCGGTTCCACGACAGGTAGAAGGCAATGCCGAGCACCAGGGTCAGCCCGCTCAGGGCCAGCATGGGCGTCCAGCCGTGCCACAGCGAGAGTTGGGCCTCGCTGGGCCGGCCCGTGACCGCCTGGGCCGCAGCCGCCAGCAGGTTGCCGGCCAGGCCCGGCAGCAGGCCGAACAGCAGCCCCAGGCCGGCCAGCAGCGCGGGTCCCAGCCACATCATGAACGGCGGATCGTGCGGCACCTGGGGCGTCGCCACCTGCGGGCCGAAGAAGACGCGGAAGGTCACGACCCCGGCCACCGCCACCATGACGGCGTTGGACAGCAGCGCGATGGCGACGGGCAGCCACGAGACGCCGTCGCTGAGGTTGACCTCGTAGACCAGCTCCTTGGCGATGAAACCCATGAACGGCGGCAGCCCGGCCATCGACAGCCCGGCCAGCACGGCGATGCCCGCGGTCAGCGGCATGCGCCGGGCCAGCCCGCGCAGCAGCGTGGTGTCGCGCGTGCCGGCCTCGTGGTCGATGATGCCGGCCACCATGAACAGGCA
>CAJYRH010000185.1 GCA_913776795.1 uncultured Pseudorhodoferax sp.
ATCGGCTACGGCGTGATCACGGGTGTGCGGCGCCGGGCCTGGTTCCTGCTGTTGCTCACGCTGGTGGGTGCCGGTGCGACAGCGCTCTCTGCGGCGCTGAGCTATGGCCCTCCCCATGCCTGGGCCTGGTGGACGCTGCCGGTGCGCGTGGGCTGGGCTGCGGCACTGCTGGTGTCGGTGCTGCTGCTGCCGGCGCGGCCGCGCGGTTGCGCGGCCCTGGCCCTGCTGGCGCTGGCCGTGCACCTGAGCCTGCTGAACCAGGCACCCACCAGCGCCTACTTCGCGCAGACGCTGCAGACCTGGGAGCAGGGCCGTTTCATCCGTTTCAATGGCCTCGCCCAGTGGCTAGGCTGGATCTGGCCCTATGTGGCGGGCGTCTATCTGCTGCTGCGGCTTTCCGGCCACGACACGGGGCCGCGCCAGCTTCCTAAAATGCCCTGATGAGCACGCCCCCTTCCTACTACGAGCGCCACATCTTCTTCTGCCTGAACGAGCGGACCAACGGCGAGGACTGCTGCGCCCACCACGGGGCCAAGGGCGCCTTCGATCGCTGCAAGGCGCAGGTCAAGGCGGCGGGCCTGGCGGGACCGGGCAAGGTGCGCGTGAACAAGGCCGGTTGCCTGGACCGCTGCGCGGGCGGGCCGGTCGCCGTGGTGTACCCGGAGGCCGTCTGGTACAGCTATGTGGACGAGCAGGACATCGACGAGATCGTCCAGTCGCACCTGAAGGACGGCAAGGTGGTCGAACGGCTGCGCACGCCGCCGCACCTGGGGCGCTGAAGCATGAATGCATCGACGGAGCGGCTCGCGCTGCAAGGTGCTGCCGGCAACATCGAGGTGCTGCGCGACAGACCCGATGCGTCGGTCGCGCCGTGCGGCGTCGCCGTGATCGCCCACCCGCACCCGCTGTTCGGCGGTACCATGGACAACAAGGTCGTGCAGACGCTGGCGCGTGCGTTCGTGCAGTGCGGCTGGACGGCCCTGCGCTTCAACTTCCGCGGCGTTGGTGCAACAGCCGGGGCTTACGACGAAGGACGCGGCGAGGCCGAGGATTTCGGCCTGGTGCTCGCGCAGCTCGCCGGCGATGCGCCCGTGGCGCTGGCCGGCTTCTCATTCGGTGCGTTCGTCGCGAGCCGTGCGCTGGCCGCGCTGCCGGCCGACCGCAGCGTCCGGCAACTGGTGCTGGTCGGCACCGCCGCCTCGCGCTTCGACGTCGCAGCCGTCCCGCCGGGCTTGCACACCCGCACCCTGGTCGTGCACGGCGAGCAGGACGACACCGTGCCCTTGTCGGCCGTGCTGGATTGGGCGCGCCCGCAGGCGCTGCCTGTTACCGTCGTGCCGGGTGGCGGGCATTTCTTCCACGGACAGTTGCCGCTGCTCAAGGGCCTGGTGGTGCGCCACCTGCAGGCTGCCGAGCTTGCCTGACACGACGCTGGCGCCGGCCCGGCCACCCGTGCGGCTGCCCTGTTCTTTTCCGATCCGCATGAACCGTTTGCTGAAGTTGCTGGTAGCGCCGCTGCTGGCCATTGCCGTGTCGCTGGCCACGGCCCAGGTGCCGCTGCGCCCCGAAGTGGCCGCCAGGGCCTACTTGCTGGTCGACGTCACGGCCAGCCAGGTGTTGCTGGAGAAGGACGCCGATGCCGCCGTCGAACCGGCCTCTCTGACCAAGCTGATGACGGCCTACCTGGTCTTCGATGCGCTCAGGTCCGGCAAGATCACCTTGGCGCAGACACTGCCGGTCAGCGAGCGTGCCTGGAAGATGCGGGGTTCGCGCATGTTCATCGACCCCAAGATGCAGGTGCCGGTGGAAGACCTGCTCAAGGGCATGGTCGTGCAGTCGGGCAACGACGCGACGATGGCCCTGGCCGAGGGTGTGGGCGGCACGGCCGAGCGGTTCGTGCAACTCATGAACGCGCAGGCCAAGGCCCTGGGCATGCGCCACACCGTCTACAAGAATCCCGAGGGCATCGCCGAGGCAGGCCACACCACAACGGCGCGCGACCTGGCCATCCTGGCCACGCGGCTCATCCGCGATTTCCCTGAACACCTGCACTACTACAGCATCAAAAAGTACCGCTACCAGGGAGCGCCGGTGTCCAACGACACCAACCACAACCTGCTGCTGTTCCGAGATCCAACCGTCGATGGCCTGAGCACCGGCCACACCGACGCGGCCGGGTACTGCATGGTCGCCACGGCACGGCGCGACTTCCCCAACCTGGCCGGTGGCCGCCGCCTGTTGTCGATCATGCTGGGCGCATCCAGCGAAACCGCGCGTGCCAATGAATCGCAGAAGCTGCTGAACTGGGGCTACACGGCCTTTGAGGCCGTCAGGCTGTTCGACGCGGGTCAGGCCGTCGTCACGCCGGCTGTGTGGAAGGGCAAGGGAGGCACTGTCCTGCTCGGTCGCGCCGAGCCGGTCGTCGTCGCCGTGCCTTCTGGCGGCGCGGGCCGCATCAAGACCGATGTGTCGCGGCCGGAGCCTCTGGTAGCGCCCCTCATCAAAGGGCAGTCCGTGGGTGTGCTGACGGTCTCGCTGGACGACCGCGAACTCGCGGCGGTACCGCTGCAGGTGCTGGAGCCGGTTGAGCAGGCAGGCGTATTGGGGCGGGCCTGGGATGCGGTGCGGCTGTGGATTCAATGAGGCTGCCTTGGTAGCGGTCAGGCGTAGTGACAATGTGGCCGCGTGCCGGGCGATCTTGCACGCAGTGAATGATCGCACGCGATGAACTTTTCCATGACGAACGGGCGGGCCATGCCGTCAGCACTACCTCAGTGGGCGGCACTGAGCGCAACGGCGCTGTGTGTGCTCTTTTACTTCGGATTGCCATTTTCAACGGGTGCCAGCAACACTGCGGGCGCCGTGCTGGTCATTCTGACCCTGGTGTGCGCGCGGTGGCTTCGCTGTGAACTGGCGAAGCTTGACAGCTTGTTGCTTCTCGCCGTTCTTTGCCTGCCGATGACGGCGCTGGTTGGCTCTGTTGTTGCCATCGCAGGTGGCTATGCACCGTGGAAGATCGTGGGCCTGCACCGCAAAGAACTGGTGTTTATCGCCCTTCTTTTGTGGTTGAGCGTCCTGCCGGTTGCCGGACTGGTGCGCCGGGCGCTGTGGGCGGGCACTGCATTGACCATCATGGTGAACATCGGGCTCTGGGGGATGGATCAGTCTCTGGGTGGTGGCCCCTTCAACCCCCTGGTTCCTGTCTCGCTGACTCACGCGTTCCACAATTTCATGGTCGCGACGGTGTGCCTTTGGATGCTGGTGTACGTGGTGGAGGAGTGGTCCGTCCTGAACTGGACAAAGCGGGTGTTGATCGCCGCGGTCGGCTTGGTCGGACTTTGCACCGTTCTGCTTGTCAACTCCGGGCGCACCGCACAGTTGGCGACAGTTTTGATGGTGGGGGCCTACGCTGCGCAGCGCTTGAGTCGCCGTGCTGCCTTGAGCGCGGTGCTGGCGCTTGGCGTGGGCCTGCTGGCGCTTGCGTATTTGCCGACGCCGTTCGGCGAGCGCCTGTCCAAGGCATTCGACGACGTCCATGCGTTCGAGTCTGGGCAACAGGTGAGTCCGGTTGGATTGCGCCTGCTGTTCGTCGAAACCTCTGTGGATCTGATCCGCGAGCGCCCGTTGCTTGGTTATGGCACGGGGAGTTATCGTGCTGTGCAGGATGCCCATCTGGGCATCCCGCCCATGTCGGAAAAATCCGCACCCCACCCGCACAACGATCTGCTGCACCTGTGGGTTGAGCGCGGCATCCTGGGGCCGGCAGCCCTGCTGTTCGTCTACATCGCCCTTTGGCGTGCTGGTGCACGCCTCCTCGCTTACCGACGGATATTCCTGCGCGCCGTCCTCATTGCCTTCTTCGTTGCATCGTTGGCAAATTCTTTCTATATGGACTGGGCCAGCGGCAGCTTTCTGTTGGGGCTGGCTGCGTTGCTGCTGTGTGCAGATCGTCAGCAGGCCGCTGCTCCGCCGGGCCACGGCGCAGCAATGTGGCGAAAAGTATCGGCAGCAGGTGGCGTGGCGGACTCGCCGGCGGACCCAAGGAGCTTGCATCCATGAACAGTGAGCAACCACGCGTTTCCATCATCACTGCGGTCCACAACCAGCTATCGGTGAACCGCATCTACGCCAAGCACCTTGTGCGGCATACGCGGGGCCCATACGAGCTGATCGTCATTGACAACGCATCGTCGGACGGCAGCGCCGAGTATTTTGAAGACGTCGGGGCACGGGTGCTTCGCAATCTGGACAACTACTCCTATCCCCACACCCAGAACCAGGGGGTCGCGATGGCCAGAGGGGCGGTCTTTGCGTTTCTTAACAACGACTTGCTGGTCGGCCCCGGCTGGGATGACATCCTGCTGCGGCACATGGATGCCGGTAGTGTCGACGTCTGCTGTGCCAGCGGGATCGAGGGTGCAGCGGACGCTGCCGAGACGCGCAGGCTGAAGCGACGCTGGAAGCTGATCAAGAACCCTCTTTTGGCGGTGGGTGGCCAGCGAGAGTCTGCGCTGTGGCTCATGCAGCGCTTGATGTATGGAGATTGGTCGGACTTCTGCGCACGTCGGGCGCAGCGTTTTGCCGGGCAGCACAGCGAGGGCATGGTGGGGTGTGCTGTGTTCATCAGCCGGCGTGGCTGGGACAAGGTCGGCGCTTGGGATGAGCGACTGCAAGCGGCGGATTACGACCTCTATCTGCGCAGCGTCGATCGGCACATGACGCACGGCGACATCCAGCCGATGCAGGTCCTGCACGACCTCTACATGCACCACTACATTCGGCTAACCCTGAAGGCGCGCAAGGACCCGCCGAAATTTGCGGACTCGGCCAATTTGGTCCGGTTGCAGGACAAATGGCCAAACGACAAGCTGGTCTATCTGGAGCGGCTCGGGATTGACCACCGTTCATGGCGCTGAACCACGCAAGCGCGCTTGTTTGAGTTGGTCGGCCTTGCGGTGTTTGGCTGCCCTCGCTATACTCGCGGGCTTTTCGGAAAATTCCGAGGGGTTCACGTTTGCCGTCTAGGGCGGTTGTTCGGCGTTCACTATGTTTAAGTGGGTCTGCGTTGTTGGGACGCTGGCCTGAAGCGCCATCACAAGGAGAGGCTTAGGTGCCAACCATCAATCAACTCGTGCGTCAGGGCCGGGAAGTCGAGACCATCAACTCGAAGAGTCCCGCGATGCAAAACTCCCCGCAGCGCCGCGGCGTCTGCACCCGGGTGTACACCACGACCCCGAAGAAGCCGAACTCGGCGCTTCGTAAAGTTGCCAAGGTCCGTCTGACCAATGGCTTCGAAGTCATTTCCTACATCGGCGGTGAAGGGCACAACCTGCAGGAACACAGCGTGGTGCTGGTTCGCGGCGGTCGTGTCAAGGACTTGCCCGGTGTGCGTTACCACATCGTGCGCGGTTCGCTGGACCTGCAGGGTGTGAAGGACCGCAAGCAGGCACGTTCCAAGTACGGTGCCAAGAAACCCAAGGCCAAGTAAGTCCTTTCGGTTTTTCAGACATAGCAGGTGCTGTTTCCCGCGTGGCGCGGTGAGGCAGCGTAGTGACCCGGATTCCGGATGTCCCGGAGGGGTCGAGTAAGTGGGTGCCCCGATGGCCCCCGCGGCTTTCGCAAGAAGGCCAACTGAAGCAAAGAGGTGAAACATGCCACGTCGTCGCGAAGTTCCCAAACGTGAAATCCTGCCGGATCCCAAGTTCGGCAATGTCGAGCTGTCCAAGTTCATGAACGTGATCATGGAAGGCGGCAAGAAGGCGGTCGCCGAGCGCATCATTTACGGCGCGCTCGACTTCATCGAGAAGAAGAACCCGGGCAAGGACCCGCTGGAAGCCTTCACGATCGCCATCAACAACGTCAAGCCGATGGTGGAAGTGAAGTCCCGCCGCGTCGGTGGTGCCAACTACCAGGTGCCGGTCGAAGTGCGCCCGGTGCGCCGCCTCGCCCTGTCGATGCGCTGGATCAAGGAAGCCGCCCGCAAGCGTGGCGAGAAGTCCATGTCCCTGCGCCTAGCCAACGAGCTGATGGAAGCCACTGAAGGCCGTGGCGGTGCGATGAAGCGCCGTGACGAAGTGCACCGCATGGCCGAGGCCAACAAGGCCTTCAGCCACTTCCGTTTCTGATCCCCACCCTGTCGTTCTAAAGGCCTGGAGCCCGACCTGCCCACGAGGCGGGCGGGCTCTGCGCCGTTCAAGGAGTTTCTTTCATGGCCCGCAAAACCCCCATCGAGCGATACCGCAACATCGGTATCTCGGCACACATCGACGCTGGCAAGACCACGACGACCGAGCGCATCCTGTTCTACACCGGCGTGAACCACAAGATCGGCGAAGTGCACGATGGCGCGGCCACCATGGACTGGATGGAGCAGGAGCAGGAGCGCGGCATCACGATCACCTCGGCCGCCACGACCTGCTTCTGGAAGGGCATGGACCTGTCCTACCCCGAACACCGCTTCAACATCATCGACACCCCTGGCCACGTGGACTTCACCATCGAGGTGGAGCGTTCCATGCGCGTGCTGGACGGTGCCTGCATGGTGTACTGCGCCGTGGGCGGCGTGCAGCCCCAGTCGGAAACCGTCTGGCGCCAGGCCAACAAGTACAAGGTGCCCCGTCTGGCCTTCGTGAACAAGATGGACCGCACCGGCGCCAACTTCTTCAAGGTCTATGACCAGATGCGCCTGCGCCTGAAGGCCAGCCCCGTGCCGATCGTGATTCCAATCGGCGCCGAAGAAGGCTTCAAGGGCGTGGTCGATCTGCTCAAGATGAAGGCCATCATCTGGGACGAGGCTTCCCAGGGCATGAAGTTCGATTACCAGCCCATCCCGGCCGAGCTCGAGGCTTCGGCCAAGGAGTGGCGCGAGAAGATGGTCGAGGCCGCCGCCGAAGCCAACGAAGACCTCATGAACAAGTACCTCGAAGAAGGTGACCTGTCCGAGGAAGAGATCAAGCTGGGCCTGCGCACCCGCACCATCGCCACCGAGATCCAGCCCATGCTGTGCGGTACGGCGTTCAAGAACAAGGGCGTGCAGCGCATGCTGGACGCCGTCATCGACTACCTGCCTTCCCCGGTGGACATTCCCCCGGTGGCCGGCACGGACGAGGACGAGAAGGAAACCTCGCGCAAGGCCGACGACGGCGAGAAGTTCTCCTCGCTGGCGTTCAAGCTCATGACCGACCCCTTCGTTGGCCAGCTGACCTTCGTGCGGGTGTACTCCGGCGTGCTGTCCAAGGGCGACACCGTCTACAACCCGGTCAAGGGGAAGAAGGAACGCATCGGCCGTATCGTGCAGATGCACGCCAACGAGCGCCTGGAAGTCGAAGAAATCCGCGCCGGTGACATCGCCGCCTGCGTGGGCCTGAAGGACGTGACGACCGGCGAAACGCTGTGCGACCCGGACGCCATCGTGACGCTGGAGCGCATGGTGTTCCCCGAGCCCGTGATCGCGCAGGCCGTCGAGCCCAAGACCAAGACCGACCAGGAAAAGATGGGCATCGCGCTGCAGCGCCTGGCTGCCGAAGACCCGTCCTTCCGTGTGAAGACCGACGAGGAATCGGGCCAGACCATCATTTCCGGCATGGGCGAACTGCACCTGGAAATCATCGTCGACCGCATGAAGCGCGAATTCGGCGTGGAAGCCAACGTCGGCAAGCCCCAGGTGGCCTACCGCGAAACCATCCGCAAGACCGTCGACGAAGCCGAAGGCAAGTTCGTTCGCCAGTCGGGCGGTAAGGGTCAGTACGGCCACGTGGTCCTGAAGATCGAACCGAACGAAGCCGGCAAGGGCATCGAGTTCGTCGACGCGATCAAGGGCGGCGTGGTGCCGCGCGAGTTTATTCCTGCGGTCGAGAAGGGCATCAACGAAGCCGTCACGCAGGGCGTGCTGGCCGGTTACCCGGTCGTCGACGTCAAGGTCACGCTGCACTTCGGTTCGTACCACGACGTGGACTCGAACGAACTGGCGTTCAAAATGGCTGCCATCTTCGGTTTCAAGGAAGGCTGCAAGAAGGCCGGCCCCGTCATCCTCGAGCCCATGATGGCCGTGGAAGTCGAGACGCCCGAAGACTACGCCGGTACCGTGATGGGCGACCTGTCCTCGCGCCGCGGCATGGTGCAGGGCATGGACGACATGGTCGGCGGCGGCAAGGCCATCAAGGCCGAGGTTCCGCTGTCGGAAATGTTCGGCTACTCGACCTCGCTGCGGTCGGCCACGCAAGGCCGCGCCACCTACACGATGGAGTTCAAGCACTACGCGGAAGCCCCGCGCAACGTGTCTGAAGCCATCATGGCCGCGCGCGCAAAGTAAACCAGACAAGGGTCAACAAGGCGGCCTTGCCGCCTTGTCCTTCGCTGGTCTGCGACGGTATGCCGCCACGTGCCCGTGCGTGGCGATCCAGCAATACCGTGCAGACCTAAAACCTCATCACGGGACACGCTCTTTGGAGATTTGACATGGCAAAAGAGAAATTCGCGCGGACCAAGCCGCACGTGAACGTGGGCACCATCGGTCACGTGGACCACGGCAAGACCACGCTGACGGC
>CAJYRH010000186.1 GCA_913776795.1 uncultured Pseudorhodoferax sp.
CGGCTGGGTCCAGGCCTGGGATGAGCAAGGCCTGTACAAGCGCCTGCGCGATGCCCGCTGCGGCAAGCCGAAATTCGTGCTGCACGACGGCCCGCCCTATGCCAACGGCCAGATCCACATGGGCCACGCGGTCAACAAGATCCTGAAGGACATGATCGTCAAGGCGCGCCAACTCGAAGGCTTCGACGCGCTGTACGTGCCGGGCTGGGACTGCCACGGCCTGCCGATCGAGAACGCCATCGAGAAGAAGTTCGGCCGCAAGCTGAGCCGCGACGACATGCAGGCCAGGAGCCGCGCGTTCGCCACCGAACAGATCGCCCAGCAGATGGCCGACTTCCAGCGCCTGGGCGTGCTCGGCGAATGGGACCATCCCTACAAGACCATGGACTTCGCCAACGAAGCCGGCGAGCTGCGCGCGTTCAAGCGCGTGATCGAGCGCGGCTTCGTCTACCGGGGCCTGAAGCCCGTGTACTGGTGCTTCGACTGCGGCTCCTCGCTGGCCGAGTTCGAGATCGAGTACGCCGACAAGAAGAGCGACACGCTGGACGTGGCCTTCAAGGCGCACGACCCGGACGCGCTGGCGGCGGCCTTCGGCCTGCCGTCTCTGAGCAAGGACGCCTTCGTGGTGATCTGGACCACCACGGCCTGGACCATCCCGGCCAACCAGGCGCTGAACCTGAACCCCGAGCTCGAGTACGCGCTGGTCGACACCGAGCGCGGCCTGCTCGTGCTGGCCGCCTCGCTGGTGGACAAATGCATGGCGCGCTACGGCCTGCAAGGCCAGGTGCTGGCGACCGTCAAGGGCGAGAAGCTGGGCGGCCTGGAATTCGAGCACCCGCTCTACGACGTGAAGAACGAGGATGGTTCGTATGGCTACCGCCGTCTTGCACCCGTCTACCTGGCCGATTACGCCACCGCCGACGACGGCACCGGCATCGTGCACTCGGCCCCGGCCTACGGCCTGGAGGACTACAACTCCTGCACGGCCCACGGCGTGCGCAACGAGGACATCCTGAACCCCGTGCAGGGCAACGGCACCTATGCCGACGACTTCCCGCTGTTCGGCGGCCAGCACATCTGGAAGGCCGTGCCCGTCATCCTCGACGCGCTCAGGGCCGCCGGCCGGCTGATGGCCACCGAGACCATCAAGCACAGCTACCCGCACTGCTGGCGCCACAAGACGCCCGTGATCTACCGCGCCGCCGCGCAGTGGTTCATCCGCATGGACGAGGGCGAAGGCGTGTTCACCAAGGACAAGGCCCCGCGCACGCTGCGCCAAACCGCGCTGGCCGCGATCGAGCAGACCGGCTTCTACCCCGAGAACGGCAAGGCGCGCCTGCACGACATGATCGCCAACCGGCCCGACTGGTGCATCTCGCGCCAGCGCAGCTGGGGCGTGCCGATCCCGTTCTTCCTGCACAAGGACTCGGGCGAGCTGCACCCGCGCACCATGGAGATCCTGGACCAGGCCGCCGACATCGTCGAGCAAGGCGGCATCGAGGCCTGGAGCCGCGTGACAGCCGAGCAGATCCTGGGCGCCGACGCCGCGCAATACACCAAGAGCACCGACATTCTGGAGGTCTGGTTCGACTCGGGCTCGACCTTCTGGCATGTGCTGCGCGGCACCCATGCGCCGCAGTTCCACGACCAGGGCCCGGAGGCCGACCTGTACCTGGAAGGCCATGACCAGCACCGCGGCTGGTTCCACAGCTCGCTGCTGCTGTCCTGCGCGATCCAGGACCGCGCACCCTACCGCGGCCTGCTCACGCACGGTTTCACAGTGGACAGCCAGGGCCGCAAGATGAGCAAGTCGCTCGGCAACGGCATCGACCCGCAGGAGATGAACAAGAAGCTGGGCGCCGAGATCATCCGCCTGTGGGTGGCGGCCAGCGACTACTCGGGCGACATCGCGGGCGACGACAAGATCCTCGCGCGTGTGGTCGACGCCTACCGCCGCATCCGCAACACGCTGCGCTTCCTGCTGGCCAACACCAGCGACTTCGACCCGGCCCAGCACGCTGTGCCGGCCGAACAGTTGCTGGAGATCGACCGCTACGCGCTCGCGCGCGCCGCGCAGTTCCAGGCCGAGATCCTGGCCCACTACAAGGTGTATGAATTCCACCCGGTCGTGGCCAAGCTGCAGGTCTACTGCTCGGAAGACCTGGGCGCGTTCTACCTGGACATCCTCAAGGACCGGCTGTACACCACGGCCGCCGGCTCGCTCGCGCGCCGCAGCGCGCAGACCGCGCTGTGGCAGATCACCCAGGCCATGCTGCGCTGGATGGCGCCGTTCCTCTCGTTCACGGCCGAGGAGGCCTGGAAGCTGATCGGCAGTTCGGAGTCCATCTTCACGCAAACCTACACCACCCTGCCCCAGCCGGACGAGGCGCTGCTGGCCAAGTGGTCGCGCATCCGCGCGGTGCGCGACCTGGTCAACAAGGAGATCGAGGCCGTCCGCACCACGGGCGCCGTGGGCTCTTCGCTGCAGGCCAACGTGGTGCTGTCGGCCGCGGCCGACGACCATGCCGTGCTGGCCGCGCGGGGAGAAGATCTGCGCTTCGTGCTGATCACGTCCAAGGCCGCGCTGCAGCCGGGCGCCGAACTCGCGGTGCAGGTCACGCCGTCTGCGGACGCCAAGTGCGAGCGTTGCTGGCACTACCGCGACGATGTCGGCAGCGACCCGGCCCACCCGACGCTGTGCGGCCGCTGCACGGGCAACCTGTTCGGCGCCGGCGAAACCCGGACCTTCGCCTGATGGCGCCCGGCACCGCCCGCGCGCGCTGGTGGCCCTGGCTGCTGCTGGCAGCCGCGATTTTCGTGGCCGACCAGTGGACCAAGCAGTGGATCCTGGACCACTACCAGCACGGCGACGCAACCTTCGTCACCAGCTTCTTCAACATCGTGCGCGCGCACAACCCGGGCGCGGCCTTCTCCTTCCTGGCCGGTGCCTCGGGCTGGCAGCGCTGGTTCTTCACGGCCATCGGCGTGGGTGCGGCGGTGTTCATCGTCTGGCTGCTGCGCGCCCATGCAGGCCAGCGCCTGTTCTCGCTGGCACTGGCCATGATCCTGGGCGGGGCCATCGGCAACGTGGTCGACCGGCTGCAGCACGGCTACGTGGTCGACTTCCTGGACTTCCACTGGGCCGGCTGGCATTTCCCGGCCTTCAACATTGCCGACAGCGGCATCACGGTCGGCGCCGTGCTGCTGATCCTGGACGAACTGCGGCGCATGCGGCGCGGGCGCTGACGCGCCAGGTGCGCGGGCCGCACGGCGTGGCCCGCGGCGGCCTGGCCGCACAGAAGTGCGGCGTATAGTGGGCGTCACATTTCCATGAAGCATCTGCTGAATCTGTTGGCGGCCATCGCGCTGCTGGTCTGGGGAACGCACATGGTGCGCACCGGCATCCTGCGTGTCTTCGGTGCCAACCTGCGCAGCGCGTTGTCCAGGAGCCTGTCCAGCCGTTTCTCAGCCTTTGCCTCAGGCCTGGGTGTCACGGCCCTGGTCCAGTCCAGCACGGCCACCGCGCTCATCGTGTCTTCCTTCGTCGGCCAGGGACTGGTGGGTCTGCCAGCCGCCCTTGCGGTCATGCTCGGGGCGGACGTCGGCACCAGCCTCATGGCCGTGGTGTTCTCCTTCGACCTGTCCTGGCTCTCACCCCTGCTGATCTTCGTCGGTGTGGTCTTGTTCATCGCACGCCAGTCCACCAACGTCGGCCGCTTCGGCCGCGTCCTGATCGGCCTGGGCCTCATGCTGCTGGCGCTGCGCCTGGTCACGGCGTCCACGGCCGTGTTGACGCAGGCACCAGCCATCAAGTCATTGCTCGGTTCGCTGTCCAGCGACCTCATGCTGGAGATCACGGTCGGAGCGCTGCTGGCCGTGGTCTGCTACTCCAGCCTGGCCGTCGTGCTGCTGACGGCCACGCTGGCGGCCTCCGGCGTGGTGCCGGCCGAAGTCGCGCTCGGCCTGGTGCTGGGTGCCAACCTGGGCAGCGGTGCGCTGGCCGTGCTGACCACGTTGCGTTCGACCGTCGAGACGCGCCAGGTGCCGCTCGGCAACCTGATGTTCAAGCTGCTGGGCGTGGCACTTGCCGCGCCCTGGGTCGGCCTGTGGTTGCAGGCCGTGCGCCCGTACATCGCTGACACTGCCACGCTGGTGGTGCTGTTCCATCTGGCCTTCAACGTCGCCGTGGCGGTCGTCTTCATCGGGCTCACGCAGTGGGTCACTCGCGGAGTCGAGCGCCTGCTGCCGCGGCAGCCGCGCGGCCAGGGCGGGCCGCTGGACCGGCCCCAGCATCTGGACCCGTCGGCCCTGGCCACGCCGTCGCTGGCGATCTCCTGTGCGGCGCGCGAGGCGCTGCACCAAGCCGACGTGGTGGAAACCATGCTGCGCGGCGTGCTCGACGTGATCGTGCGCAACGATCTGCGCCTGGCCGAGGAACTGCGCAAGCTCGACGATACGGTGGACCGGCTGTACTCGTCCATCAAGTACTACCTGACCAAGATCTCGCGCGAGGCCCTGGGCGAGGAGGAGAGCCAGCGCTGGACCGACATCATCAGCTTCACGATCAACATGGAGCAGATTGGCGACACCATCGAGCGGGTGCTGATCGACATCGAGGACAAGAAGATCCGCCCCGGCCGCAGCTTTTCCGAAGCCGGCATGGCCGAAATCCGCGAACTGCACGAGCGGCTGCTGGCCAATCTGCGGCTGGGCATGAGCGTGTTCCTGAACGGCACCGTGCACGATGCCAAGAAGCTGCTCGAGGAGAAGGCGCGCTTTCGCGACCTCGAGCGCGCCTATGCGCGCACCCACCTGGCGCGCCTGACCGACAAGACCGTGCCCAGCATCGAGACCAGCTCGCTGCATATCGATCTGCTGTCCGAACTCAAGCGCATCAATTCGCACATCTGCTCGATCGCCTACCCGATCCTGGACTCGGCCGGCGCCCTCGCTCCGAGCCGCATCCGCGAGTCCAAGTTCGACGAGCTGGTCTGATCAGCCTTCGCAGACGACCCGGTTGCGTCCAGCGCGCTTGGCGGCGTAAAGCCGGTGGTCTGCCTGCAGCAGCATGGCCGGACCCAACAGCTCTTCTGGCCGTACCGCATGCGTGACGCCCATGCTGACGGTGACGCAGGGCGCGGCATCCGACCACGCATGTGGAAGAGCGAGCTGCTCCACCTCAGCGCGCAGGCGCTCGGCCCGCAGGGTGGCACCTGCGAGGTCGGTGTCGGGCATCAGAAGCACGAACTCCTCGCCGCCATAGCGTGCGGCGAGGTCCGCGGGCCGGCGCATGCCGGACTGGAGAACGCGGGCGATGGACTGCAGCGCCCGATCGCCCTTGGCATGCCCGTAGTGGTCGTTGTACTGCTTGAAGCAGTCGACATCGAGCAGGACCAGCGCCAGACCCACGCCGCCCCGGCCGGCCCGCGCCGTCTCCTGGGCCAGCATGTCGTCGAAGTGGCGGCGGTTCGGAATCTCCGTGAGAGCATCGATCCGGGCCAATTGCTCGAGCAGGCGCCGCTGGCGGGCCAGCTGCAGGTGCAGGGCCACGCGCGCTCTGACCACCGCCGCATGGAAGGGCTTGACGACGTAGTCGGACGCACCCGCACGCAGGCCGCGCTCTTCCTCTGCAGCGGAGCTGAGCCCGGTGATGAAGATGACGCCGATCATGGAAGTGCGTGCGTCGGCCTTGAGCTGGCGCAGCACATCATGGCCATCCAGCCCTGGCATCAGCACGTCGAGCAGGACCAGATCAGGCTGGTGCTGCCGTGCCAGTTCCAGACCTTGCTCACCGGTGCGCGCGGTCAGCACGGTGTAGTCCGACCTGAGCAGGTCGGTCAGCATCTGCCGGTTCAATGCCGAGTCGTCGACGACCAGGACGGTCTGCTGCGCATTCGTATCCATGTGGTGTCCTCCGCAAGGATTCCACGCACCGTCGTCGTCTGCCGAGGAAGCCATGCTGCACGGCATCGTAGCTGCAGCGGCGCCTTGCCCACCCGCATTCCAGCGATAGCGGACTGCATACACGGCACGCGCGTCGTACGGGAGCGACGCAGCCACGCGTGATGCTTCAGCCGGTCTCTGCGTGCGCCGCAGCGCCAAGCGCCTGGACCAGGACCAGGGCGGCCTCGTCGGTGAACAGGCCCCGGTGCAGGCGCGCCACGACCTCCTGCGGTGACACGCACTCGAACCGCTCGACCTCGCCGTCCTGGTTGCACGGCACAAGGCCATCCGGCAGCACGCAACGGCTCCAGGCAATGTCCTCGACCATGTAGCCGTGCCGCGTTCCGTCGTCGGCGGGCCGCCGCTGGTGCACCCAGCCAGCCTGGTACAGGTCGAGCAGCGCCTCCAGCCGCAAACCTGCTTCCTCCCAGGTTTCGCGCTCCAGTGCCTGGTCCAGTGTGTCGCCTGCGGCCACCATGCCACCCATCAGCGTGTCCCACAGACCGGGGTCGTTGGGCTTGTCGAAGGCGCGCTGCTGCAGCCAGACGTGGCCCCGGTGGTCGAAGCCCACCAGGTGCACGGCACGTGTCGCGATGCCGAGCACGCGCACCACGGCCCGCTCCACCGTGGCGAGCGGCACGCCGTGCACATCGCACACGGGCAACTGCTCGTCGCGCCAGGCATGGGCCAGCCCGGCCGCATGCAACGCACGCGCCAGTCGCTCCAGGCTGTCGCCCAGCGCGCCGCGCACGCAGTAAGCCTGACCCTCGCGGCACAACAGCGCTGTGCCATCGGCTGCGGCCAGGCAACCCAGCGCCAGCGGCAGGGCCGGCTCGATGCTGCCGATCTCACGGTCCTGCCACAGCAGCGGCACCCGCGGCGCCTGTGGCGGCTGGCCAGCACGTGCCAGCAGGGCCGCGCACCAGGCCGGATCCAGCCCCGGCGCGCTCACAATGTCAGGATGGTGCAGCCCGTGGTCTTGCGCGCTTCCAGGTCACGGTGTGCCTGCTGGACCTGGTCCAGCGGATAGCGCTGGTCGATGCGGATCTTCACGTCGCCGCGCAGCACGACATCGAACAGATCGTCGGCCATGGCCTGGTTGCTCTCGCGCGTGGCGATATGTGTGAACAGCGTGGCACGCGTCAGGTAGAGCGAGCCCTTGTTGCCCAGCACACCCGGCGCAAACGGCGGCACCGCGCCGGAGGCATTGCCAAAACTGGCCATCAGCCCGAATGGCTGCAGGCAGTCCAGCGACTTCTCGAAGGTGTCCTTGCCGATGGAGTCGTACACCACCTTCACGCCCTTGCCCCCTGTGATCTCCTTGACGCGGGCCAAGAAGTCCTCGCGCTTGTAGTCGATGGCATGGGCTGCCCCATGCTCCAGGGCCAGCTGGCACTTCTCGGGCGACCCTGCGGTGCCGATGAGCTGCAGACCCAGCGCGCGTGCCCATTGGCACGCGATCAGTCCGACGCCGCCGGCTGCGGCATGGAACAGGACATGGTCCCCAGGTTGCAGGCCGCCCTGCGGCAGCGTCTTCTTGAGCAGGTACTGGGCCGTGAGGCCCTTGAGCATCATGGCGGTGCCGGTCTCGAAGTCGATGCCGTCGGGGAGCCTGCAGACGTTCTTCGCCGGCATCACGCGCAGTTCGCTGTAGCTGCCGGGCGGCTGGCTGGCATAGGCGGCACGGTCACCAACGGCCAGATGGGTGACGCCAGGACCGACAGCCTCGACGACACCCGAGGCCTCCATGCCCAACTGTAGCGGCAGGGGCAACTGGTACAGGCCGCTGCGCTGGTAGACGTCGATGAAGTTCAGGCCGATGGCCTTGTGGCGGATGCGGATCTCGCCCGGTCCGGGCTCGCCCACCTGGACCTGCACCAGCTGCATTTCCTCGGGACCACCATTGCGGTCGATGCGGATGGCCTTGCTCGTCGTCGTCATGTCGTCCTCTCGTCTTTCTCGTGCACGTGCAATCGAACCGGCGGATGCTAGCAGCGATGGCGGCTGCGTCCAGCCGCCCCGATGCCACGCGAGCACGAGGCGCCAACGCCCGGCCTGCGCCAACGCTCAGTGCGTGCCGGGATAGGCACCGCCATCCGGCAGGATGTTCTGCCCCGTGATGTAGCTGGCGTGCTGACTGCACAAAAAGGCGCAGATCGCGCCGAACTCGGCCGGCGTGCCCAGGCGCCGCGCCGGGATGTTGTTCTTGCGCGCGGCGACGATGTCCTCGACCGGCTTGCCGGTCTTTGCGGCCTGGCCGGCCACGGTGGCGCGGATGCGGTCGGTGTCGAACACACCTGGCAGCAGGTTGTTGATGGTCACATTGGCCGAGGCCAGCTTGGTGGTGCGCGCCACGCCGGCGACGAAGCCCGTCAGGCCGCTGCGCGCGCCGTTGGACAGCCCCAGTACGTCGATCGGCGCCTTCACCGAACTGGAGGTGATGTTGACGATGCGGCCGAAGCCGCGCGCGGCCATGCCGTCGACCGCGCCCTTGATCAGTTCGATCGGCGTCAGCATGTTGGCGTCCAGCGCCTTCACCCAGTCCTCGCGGTCCCAGTCGCGGAAGTCGCCGGGCGGCGGGCCGCCGGCGTTGGTCACGATGATGTCGAACTCGGGCCGCACCGCGAACACCGCGGCGCGGCCGGCCGGCGTCGTGATGTCGGCCGCCACATGGCGGACCTCGGCCGCCGCCGGGCGCTGCGGATCGTCCAGCAGCGTGCGCTCGGCGGCCTGCAGCGCCTCGGCACCGCGCGCCACGATCAGCACGTTGACGCCCTCGCGCACCAGCGCCTGTGCGCAGCCGAAGCCCAGGCCCTTGCTCGCGCCGCACACCAGGGCCCACTTGCCTGCAATACCCAGATCCATCACGTTCTCCGTTGTTGGCCAAAGCGGCCGATCATAGAAAAAACGGCGCCCGAGGGCGCCGTCCATGGAAAAGGCCGCGATCGACGTCAGTCTTCGACGAAGGCCTCTTCGCGCTTGCTCTTGACCGCCGGCAGCAGGACGATGATCACGAGGATGGCGGCAGCGATCAGCAGGCCGGCCGAGATCGGGCGCGTGACGAACACGCTCCAGTCGCCACGCGACAGCAACAGCGCGCGGCGCAGGTTCTCTTCCATCATCGGGCCCAGGATGAAGCCCAGCAGCAGCGGTGCGGGTTCGCAGCCCAGCTTGGCG
The DNA here is from genome assembly GCA_913776795.1 of uncultured Pseudorhodoferax sp. The sequence continues at coordinate 9,121 of CAJYRH010000186.1, forward strand.
AACAGGTAGCCGATGAAGCCGAAGGCGCCCACCATCCAGATGTCGAAGGTGTTGTTGTTGGTCGAGTACACGCCGATCGCGCAGAACAGCACGATGGACGGGAACAGGAACTTGTAGGGCACCGTCAGCAGCTTGATCCACCTGCCGATCAGCGGCAGGTTCAGGATCACCAGCATCGCGTTGCCGATCCACATCGAGGCGATCAGGCCCCAGAAGAGCTGCGGGTTGCTGGTCATGACCTGCGGGCCCGGCTGGATGTTGTGGATGGTCATCGCACCCACCATCAGCGCCATCACGGCGTTGGGCGGAATGCCCAGCGTCAGCAGCGGGATGAAGGAGGTCTGCGCACCGGCGTTGTTG
>CAJYRH010000187.1 GCA_913776795.1 uncultured Pseudorhodoferax sp.
CCGCCAGATCGCCGGGCTCGGCCAGAACGAGGCCGCGGCCGACGACCTTTCGGTTTACGACGTGGTCATGCTGGGCCGGCTGCCGCACCGCGCCTGGCTGGCCGCGCCCGGCGAGGCCGACCACGCCGCCGTCGAGGAGGCCCTGCGCGCCACCCACGCGCTGCAATGGGCTGCGCGCCCGCTGGGCCGGCTCTCGGGCGGCGAACGCCAGCGCGTGCTGCTGGCGCGTGCGCTGGCCGTGCAGGCGCCCATCCTCCTCATGGACGAGCCGCTCGCCAACCTCGATCCGCCCCACCAGGCCGACTGGCTGGCCATGGCCCGCGCCCTGGCGCGCTCCGGCCGCACCGTGGTCAGCGTGCTGCACGAGCTGCCGGCCGCCTTGCAGGCCGATGCGCTGGTCGTCGTCGCGCTGGGCCGCATCGTGCACCACGGCGCCAGCGGCGATGCCGCCACGCACCGCGCGCTCGAGGCGGTGTTCGCGCACCGCGTGGCGGTGCACCGCGTTGCCGGCCAGTGGATCACCATCCCCCGTTGAAAGAACCCATGCAGACCGAAACCCCACCCAGCACCAAGCCCTATGAGAAGCCCGATGGCGAGCGCCGCGGCCTGGTCATCGTCCACACTGGCGACGGCAAGGGCAAGAGCACGGCCGCGTTCGGCCTGGCGCTGCGCGCGCACGGGCGCGGCAAGCGCGTGAAGATCTACCAGTTCATGAAGGTGCCCACGGCCCGCTTCGGCGAACACCGCATGTTCGAGCAGATCGGCATCCCGATCGAGGGCCTGGGCGACGGCTTTTCCTGGAAGAGCCAGGACCTGGAACACTCGGCCCAGCTCGCGCGCGATGGCTGGCAGAAGGCCCGTGCCGCGATCCTGTCGGGCGAGTACTTCATGGTCACGCTGGACGAGATCACCTACCCGCTCATCTATGGCTGGCTGCCGCTGGACGACGTGCTGGCCACGCTGCGCGCGCGGCCCAGGGACGTGCACGTGGTGCTGACCGGCCGGCGCTGCCCGCCCGAGATCGTCGAGCTGGCCGACACCGTGACGGAGATGGCGATGGTCAAGCACGCGTTCAAGGCTGGCGTTCCGGCCCAGCGCGGCATCGAAGATTGACCGTCGGCGCTGCGGTCTGGGTCGCGCTGCTGGTGGACCGCCTGTGGGGCGAGCCGCCGGCCGCACTGCATCCGGTGGTGGCCATGGGCCGCTACCTGGGCTTGGCCGGCCGGCACCTGCCGCACACGCCGGCTGCGGCCTTCATGGCAGGTGCACTGGCCTGGTCTGGCGGCGCGCTGGCCGTCGCCGCACTGGCCGCCGGGCTGCAATGGGCCGTGCTGGCCTGGTTGCCTGGCTGGGCTGCTGCGCTGCTGCTGGGCCTGGCGCTCAAGCCTCTGCTGGCCTGGCGCATGCTGCACGACGAAGTGAAGGCGGTCGAAGGCGCACTGGGCCGGTCACTGCAGGCGGGGCGCGCGCGGCTGGCCATGCTGGTCAGCCGCGACGTGGCCGCGCTGGACGGCGGCATGGTGCGCGAGAGCGCCATCGAATCGCTGGCCGAGAATCTCAACGACTCCGTGGTCGCGCCGCTGTTCTGGTTCCTGATCGCGGGGCTGCCGGGCGCAGCGCTGTTCCGCTTCGCCAACACGGCCGACGCGATGTGGGGCTACCGCGGCATGCGCGGCGGGCGCGACTGGGAATGGGCCGGCAAGTGGGCCGCCCGCGCCGACGATGTGCTGGGCTGGGTGCCTGCCCGGATCACGGCGCTGCTGCTGTGCCCGCCCCATGCCTGGCCGCGCCTGGCGCGGGAGGCGCGTCGCACGGCCTCGCCGAACAGTGGCTGGCCCATGGCGGCCATGGCCCTGCGGCTGGGTGTGCGGCTGCGCAAGCCCGGCATCTACGTGCTCCATGCCGAAGGCGGGGACCCGTCGGCCCGCGATGTGGCGCGCGCGCTGCGCGCGGGGGGGCGGGCCGTGGTGGCCGTGGGCGTGTCGATCGGGATCCTGGCAGCGCTGCACCTGCTCTGACCATGGCGTTGCCGACGGCGTCGTCCGGTGGTGCGTCCATGACAACCGTTGTCGATTCAGGTCAAATAGCAGGCGAAATTCATTTATAAACGGTAACAAATCAGAACCGGCCCGGTCTACCCAACGGTGAGCGTTCCCGCATGGCTGTTTCGTCACTGATGCCTCTTTCGTTGCGCAACTGATCAAGCCCTGCAGCCATGCGCGCCTCGCCCCTGCAGGACAGTGGTCCCGTCTGCCCAGCCGCCGATGCACACGCCGTCCAGCGCGCGTTGCTGGTCTGCGACGGTTCTGGCCGGATCCACCAGTCCAACGACGCGTGGGTGCGTTGGTTTGCGGTGCCTGGCGGCCCGGTTCCCTCGCTGTTCGATGCGGCCCTGTATGCGGATGCGCAGGCTGGGCCACAGCCACTGCTGCAGGCCCTTGCGCAAGGCGATGGCGCCGTGCAGGACCTGCCACTGTCGTTGCGGCGCCATGACGGATCGGTGTTCGCGGCCCGCGTGCAGTGCACCCGGCTGCAGGTCGGCGCGCAGGATTGGTACACGCTCTGGGTCTGGCCGGACCCCATGCTCGGTGCGGCGGATGGGCCGTTGCGGGATGGGGCGGCCGATTCCGGCGTGCTGGACGCGCTGCAGGTCGGCATCGTGCTGACGGGCGGCGGAAAGATCCTGCGTGCCAACGCAAAGCTTGCAAGCATCTTCGGTTTTGCCGATCCACTCGCCCCGCTCGGTCTGGACGCTGCCTGCCTGTACGAGGATGCAGCCGAGGCCGGGCGCGTCGGCGCAGAGATGGCCCGCTCGCTCACGCAGGAGACCCGCTACAGCGGGACCTGGAGCGCCGTGCGCCAGGACGGCGGCCGCTTCATGGCCTGCGGACGGGCGCGTCTGCTTGCCCTGCCCGACGGTTCCGACGCCACGCTCTGGCTCATCGAGGACGAGGCCGAAATCCGCGACGCCGAGGAGATCCGCAAGGAGAACGAGGCGTACAGCCGGATGTTCCAGCAGTCGCACATCGCGATCTCGATCTATGACCCGTCGACCGACTTCTACGTGGACTGCAACGAGGCAGCGCGCAAGCTCTACGGGTTCGAGCGGGCAGAGGAGCTGCGCGGGCGCACCGTGCTGTCGATCTCCGCACCCATGCAGGAGTTGGGCCCGACCGACAAGATCCTGGCGGCGGGGCGGCGCAACCTGAACGACACCGGCCGCGAATCGCCGAGCTTCGAATGGCGCCATCGCCGGCCGGATGGCACGGACTGGATGGCCGAGTGCCGTGGCACCACCTTCCGCTACCGTGGCAAGACGCTGATCCAGTTCACGCTGATCGACATCACCGCCGCCAAGGAGACGCAGCGCCAGGTCAAGGAGATGGCGGTCTTCCTGCAGACCATGATCGACCGCATGCCCAACGCGGTGTTCTACAAAGGCCCCGACACGCGTCTGCTGGGCTGCAACGAGGCCTTCGAGCGGGCCCTGGGCGTGCAGCGCGCCGATCTGCTGGGCAAGCGCGTGGACGAGCTGGAGCAGATGCCCCAGCCCCTGCGCGCCCAGTTGCAGGCCGAGGACGAGCGCGTGATCGCCGACGCCGCGCATGTCCAGAGGGAGACCACCTTCCAGTTCGCCGATGGCCAGGTCCACCAGGTGCTGTACTCGGTCAGCGGCTTTCGCAAGCGCGACGGCAGCCCTGGCGGCCTGGTCGGCGTGATCGTGGACCTGCAGGAACTGAAGGCCGCCGAGACGGCGCTGGGCGTGGCCCAGAAGGAACAGGCGGCGATGTTCGAGGCGGCTGGCGTGGGCATCGCCTTCGTGCGTGACGGCATCATGGCGCGCTGCAACCGTGAGCTCGACCACCTGTTCGGCTATGGGTCGGGCGAGCTGCAGGGCAAGCCGCTGGGCATCTGGTATGGGCACGACGCCGACCACGCGGCTGGTCGCGCGCGGTTGCGGCCGCTGATCGGTCTGCCGCGCGACAGCCTGCACGACCAGGAGTTCGTGCGCAAAGACGGCACGCGCTTCTGGGGGCGCGTGACCGCGCGGTACATCCACGAGGACACCAGCGCGGGCAGCGTGTGGTTCATGGAGGACGTGACGCAGGAGCGTGCGATCGGGCAGGCGCTGGCCGATGCGAAGCAGGCGGCGGAGGAGTCGGCCAAGGCCAAGT
>CAJYRH010000188.1 GCA_913776795.1 uncultured Pseudorhodoferax sp.
CCACGGAGGAGATTCCCATGACCGTCCTGCAACTGACCCGCTCCGGCAGCACCGCCGTGCTGACCCTGAACCGTCCCCAGGCGCGCAACGCGCTCGACCTGGCGCTGCGCGCAGCGCTGGCAGAAGCCATCCCGGCGCTGCGCGACGACGACAGCGTGCGCGCTGTCGTGCTCACCGGTGCCGGCGGCTGCTTCTGCGCCGGGGGTGACATCCGTGCGATGGGCGGAGGCCAGGGTGGCACCGATGTGTTCGAAGGCCGCAGCCGCATCCTGTCGATGCAGCGGTGGTTCGATGAACTGGTCGACCTCGAAAAGCCGGTCATCGCCGCGGTGGACGGCGTGGCCTTCGGTGCCGGTCTGTCGCTCGCGCTGGCGGCCGACTACGTGCTGGCGAGCCCGCAGGCCAAGTTCTGCTCGGTGTTCGCTCGCATCGGCTACGTGCCCGATCTCGCGTGCATGTACCTGCTGCCCCGGGCCGTGGGACTGGGCCGTGCCAAGGAACTTGTCTTCTCGGCCCGCACCGTCGAGGTGGCCGAGGCACAGGCCCTGGGCCTGGTCCACCAGATCGTCGAGCAGGACCGGCTGCTGGACGCCGCGCTCGAACTCGCGGCGCGCTTCGAGCATGCACCGGCCGGTGCGCTGGGCATCGCCAAGTCCGTGATGAACCGGGCCTTCGAGTCGGACCGCAAGTCGGTGTACCTGCAGGAAGCCATGGCGCCGTCGCTGTGCCGCGAGAGCGCCTACCACCGGGAGGCGGCACAGCGCTTCCTGGACAAGCAGCCCCCGCGTTACCAGTGGTCGTAGGGCGGGCCGGCCGCGGCGTCAGCCAAAGCGGCCGCCGGAGACGTGCAGCACTTCTCTGCTGATGAAGCCCGCACGCTCGGACGCAAGAAAAGCGACCGCGTGTGCCACGTCCTGGGGGCGGCCGACGCGCTTGATCGGCTGCATCTGCACGGCCTTCTCCTTGATCGCCTGGTAGGCGGGCAAGGCCTGCACCATCTCGGTGTCCATGAAGCCGGGCGCCACGCAGTTGACGGTGATGCCGTAGCGCCCCTGTTCCTGCGCCAGCGCCTTCGCCATGCCGATCAGGCCCGCCTTGGCCGCCGAGTAGTTGGCCTGCGTCGGGTTGCCCAGGTGCGCGCGCGAACTGACGTGGATGACGCGTCCCCAGCGCTGCGCGATCATGTGGGGCATGACCGCGCGCGTCGCCAGGAAGGCGCCCTTGAGCATGACGCCCATCACCAGATCCCAGTCCTCCTCGGTCATCTCGACCAGGTAGCGGTCGCGCGGGAAGCCGGCGTTGTTGACCAACACATGCACACCGCCGAATGCGCCACAGGTCTCCTGCACCAACCGTGAAACGTCCTCTGCACGGGTAACGTCCGCCGCGATGCACAGCGCGCTGTAGCCGTCGGCGCGCAGCGCGTCCGCCGTGGCCTGGGCAAGATCGGCCTGGATGTCCGTGACGACCACATGCGCTCCTTCGCTCGCCAGCGCACGGGCCATGGCAGCGCCGAGCCCGCGTGCCGACCCGGTGACGATGGCCACCTTGCCGTTCAGTTCGAGATCCATCGGTCAAACGCTCCTGGTAGGGTGAAGATGCCGCGCACTGCAGCGAGTTGGGCGGGCCGCCATCTCAGATGGACGCGCCACTGGCTTTGGCGACTGGCGCCCAGCGCCGGATCTCCTGCTGGACGTAGGCCGATGCCGTGGCCAGTGGATCCTGGTCGACGACGGCTTCAATGCCCAATGGCAGCAGTGCCGTGAGCAACTGCGCGTCGGCCATCGCCTTGTGCGTGATCCGCACGATCGCTTCCCGTACCGGTGCCGGGGTCGCGGCCGGCATGGCGACGAAGTTGCAGGTGGTCACCACGACACCGGGCCATCCGGACTCCGCCAGCGTCGGGACATCCGGCGCCGAGGCCGATCGGCGCTCACCGCAGCTGGCGAGGATGCGGGTGCGGCCGGCGTCCTGGAACGGCCGCGCCGTCGTGAACGTGTCCAGCAGGAAGTCGACTTCACCCGCCGCCAGCGCGGCACCGGCCGGGTTGGTGCCCTTGTACGGCACGTGCAGGACGTCGACGCCCAGTTCGCGCCGCAGCAACTCGCCGCCCAGGTGGTTGATGCTGCCGACACCGGCCGACCCATAGCTGAACGCGCCCGGACGCTGACGCAGCAGGGCCACGAACTCCGCCACCGAGCGGACCGGCAGTCCGTTCCGCACGACCAGCACCATGGGCACCAGTCCCACCCGGATCGAGGCGAAGTCGCGCACCGCATCGTACGGCGGCGTCGCCATCAGCAAGGGACTGGAGACATGGGTCGAGGAACTGCCGAACAGCAGGGTGCGGCCGTCGGCCGGTGCCACCGCCACTGCCCGCGCGCCCAGCGTTCCGCCGGCACCGGCCCGGTTGTCGACGACCACGGGATAGCCCAGCAGATCGGCCGCCCGCTCGGCCCATTTGCGCGCGAAGACGTCGGTCGGCCCGCCGGCGGGAAACGGCACCACCAGCTTTGTCAGGCGCGCCGGATTGTCCTGCGCGCGGCCGATCGCCCACGTGCCGGCGGTCGTGGCCGCCACGGCCCTCCGGATCCATGCTCTTCTGTCCATGCCTCAGTCTCCTTGTCAAATGCACCACGGTGGTTGGCGCTTGGTGAAGAATGCCTCGATGCCCTCTCCCGCCTCGGCACCGGCCAGACTCGCGCTGACCCCATCGACGGCCGCGGCGATCGAGGCGCGCACACTGGCGTCCTCGCACTGCCAGGTGAATTCCTTGACCCGGGCCTGGGCCTGGGGCGCGCCACGGCACAACTGCGCTGCGATGTCCTGCACCGTGGCCTGCAGGTCGTCCGGTGCGACCAGTCGGGACACCAGCCCGATCTCGCGCGCCTCCCGGGCATCGATCGTGCGTCCGGTCAGCAGCAGGTCCATGGCAGCCTTGCGGCCGATGCCCTTGAGCAGCGCGACCATGGCTGGCGTCGGTGCGATGCCGTGGTGCACCTCCGGGTAGCCGAACTTGGCGGTCTCCGCGGCGACCACGATGTCGCACCAGCTCGCAACCGTGGCCCCCGCACCGAAGGCGAAGCGCTCGACCACCGCCACCGTGGGCTTGTGGCAGTAGTACACCTCCTCGTTCAAGCGCCGAAGCCGCTCGTAGGTGGCCGTGATCAGCGACAGCGGAGCGCTCTGCAGGCGGCGCAGGTCGCGCAGCTCGCGCCCTGCGCAGAAGATCCCGTCGGTTCCCCGCAGAACCAGGGCGCGGCAGCGCGCATCGCGCGCCAGCCGGGCATAGGCCTCGATCAAGGCATCGATCAGCGCGTCGTTGAGCGCGTTGCGATGCTCCGGATTGTGGATCCACAGGGTGGCCA
>CAJYRH010000189.1 GCA_913776795.1 uncultured Pseudorhodoferax sp.
TCCATGGCGGCGCCCGTCACCGCCTGCACGTCGGCGAGACGTCGGAAAAGTCGCGGCCCACGGCCAGCGTCACATAGTCTTCGCCGGGTGCGCGGTCGTTGGTGGGGTCGAAGTCGTACCAGCCGTCGTGCCCTGGCACATCAGGCACGTAGAGCGACACCCAGGCGTGCGAAGCGTCGGCGCCGACCAGGCGCGGCTGGCCCGGCGGCGGCTGCGTGAGCAGGTAGCCCGACACATACCGTGCCGGCAGGCCCAGCATGCGCAGGCCGGCCACCATGATGTGCGCGAAGTCCTGGCACACACCCTTGCGCTGGGCCAGGGCCTCGACGGCAGGGGTGTTGATTTCGGTGGCGTCCGAGGCGTATTCGAAGTCGCGGTAAATGCGCCGCATGAGGTCTTCGGTGGCTTCCAGCAGGGGCCGGCCAGGTGCGAAGCTGGGCCGCACATAGTCCAGGAAATCGGAATGGCGCGGCACGTAGGGCGACGGGAACAGGTATTCCGACGCGGCGTCGTAGCCGCCGCCGGCCTGGTAGCGGAAGCGGTCGCGCACCTGCTCCCAGCCCAGCGCGCTGGCCGGCCGCTGTGGCACCTGCGTCTCCACCACGCTGTCGGCCAGCACGCGCAGTTCGTCGTGTCCGCTCTGCAGTGCGAAGAAGCTGCGCGCATTGCCGAACACGTCACGGCCCGTGCGCAGTTCGTCCGGTTCGGGCGTCACGACCAGGCGGTGTCGCAGCAGTTGCTGGCTGGGCGTCTCGCGCGGTTGCAGGTGGGCGACGTGCTGGGCCGTCTCCACCGCAGGCGTGTAGTCGTAGCGCGTCTCGTGGATGACTTGCAATCGCATGCGGGCTGCTCCCGGCGTTCAGGCGCCGACGCTGGTCTTGGCGTCGCGCGAGTGCGTGAAGTAGATGGCGCCGATGGCGTCGGAGATGTCGTAGGCCGACTGCACGCAGGCCTCCAGCCGCTTGAGCAGGTTGGTGTGCCGGCCTTCTGCGTCCAGCGAGCAGATGTCCTCGAGCGGCCAGCGGGCCGGCTGCAGCACGTCGCGCGCGAGCGGCGTGTCCTGCAGCTTGGCGTCGCCGGCGAGCCGCGCCAGGCGACCGGCCAGCGTGTGCGCCACCCAGCCGAGCGAACGCGGGTTGTCGCGGTCCAGCACCAGCAGGTCGAGCAGGGCCGGCAGTTCGCGGCCCTGCTGGTACTGCGAGTGGAAGGTGATGCTGCTGTCGAACAGCGACAGCACGGCCTCAAAGCCGCCCGTGGTGGCGGTGGCACCGCTGGACAGCGCCCGCGCCAACGCGGAGGACAAAAAGCCCAGCCGTTCCACATGGCGGCCGATGGAGAGCAGCCGCCAGCCGTCGTCGCGCGTCATGCGGTCGGTCTGCGCGCCGGTCATCGCGGCGGTGGCGGTGCTGGTGGTTTCCAGCATGCGCATGGCCTCCAGCGCGGAGAAGTCGCCGTTGCGCGTGGCTTCGGCACAGCGGGCCAGCAGGTCCTCCTCGGCCTGGACGATCACGTTCCAGTGTTCCTGCGACAGCCGCTCGCGCACGGCCGAGGCGGCGAAGCGCGTGGCGCGCAGGTTGTAGCCCACGCTCTGCACCTTTTCGGTGTCGCCCAGGCCGGCGATCAGCGAGCGCTCGAACACCCGGCGCGCCTGCGCAGGCGAGGGCACGGCCGGCAGCACCAGCGCGAAGGTCTTGCACATGTCGTGCAGCCAGGCCAGGAGCGGTGCCAGCGCCTGGTCCTCGCCGTTGAGCGCCGCCAGCGCGACGCGCGCCAGCCGCAGCGTGTTCTCCGAGCGCTCGGCATACCGGCCGAGCCAGAACAGGTTCTCTGCGGCCCGGCTGGTGACGATGCGCCGGCGCCGCACCGCGGACGCCGGCGACTGCTGCTGCGGCAGCAGCGTGGTGCGATCGACCTCGCCTTCGGTGCGCACCCAGACGTCGGCGCTGCTGCCGCCGCGCTGCATGGAGGCGATGCTGTGGTGCGCGCTGACCATGCGCGCCAGGCCGCCGGGCAGCACGCGCCAGGAGCGCGGGCCGTCGGACACCGCGAACACGCGCAGCATGACCGAGCGCGGCGAGATCCGCGGGGGGTGGCCGCTGCCGTTGCCGCTGCTCCAGGTCGGCATCTGCGACAGCGGCATGTAGGTCTGCACGGTGTGCTCGTCGCCCTGGCGCACGATGCGGCCGGCCCATTCGTCGAGCTGGCGGCGCGACAGCGCGTTGCCGAGCACAGCCTCGAACGGTGCCTGGCCGCCGCTGTCGCCGTAGGTGGGCTTGATCACGCAGCGCGCCAGCTCGGGCAGCGCGGACTCCATGGCGGCGCGCTCGCCGCACCACCAGGTCGGCACGGCCGGCAGCTGCAGTTCCTCGCCGAGCAGGTGGCGCGCCAGCGCAGGCAGGAAGCCGAGCAGCGCCGGCGATTCCAGGAAGGCCGAGCCCGGAGCATTGGCCACCAGCACGTTGCCCGCCCGGATGGCCTGCAGCAAGCCGGGCACGCCCAGGCGCGAGTCGGGGCGCAGCTCCAGCGGGTCCAGGTACTGGTCGTCCAGACGCTTGATGAGTCCGTGCACGGGCTCCAGGCCCTTCAAGGTCTTGAGGTACAGGCGCTGGTCGCGCACGGTGAGGTCGCTGCCTTCCACGAGCGTGATGCCCAGGTAGCGCGCCAGGTAGGCCTGCTCGAAGTAGGTCTCGTTGTAGGGGCCCGGCGTGAGCAGGGCGATGTGGGCGTCGGCACCGGCCGGGCTCATCCGCTGGATGCCCTCCACCATGGCACTGTAGGTGGCGGCCAGTCGCTGCACGTGCAGCGATTCGAACGCCTGCGGGAACAGGCGCGAGATGGCCAGCCGGTTCTCCAGCAGGTAACCCAGGCCGGAGGGCGCCTGCGTGCGTTGGGACACCACCCACCAGTTGCCGTCCGCGCCATGGGCCAGGTCGTAGGCCGTGATGTGCAGGTGGGTGCCAGCCAGCGGCTCGCAGCCGTGCATGGCACGCAGGTAGCCCGGGTGGCCCTGTACCAGCGCAGGCGGCAGCAGCCCTTTGGCCAGCAGGCGCTGGGGGCCGTAGACATCGGCCATGACGCTGTCGAGCACGCGCACGCGCTGCAGCACACCCGCTTCGATCTGGCGCCAGCTGTCGGGCGAGACGATCAGCGGGAACAGGTCCAGCGACCAGGGGCGCTGCGGGTTGGCCGCGTCGGCGTAGACGTTGTAGGTCACGCCGTTGTCGCGCAGCTGGCGGCGCATCAGCGCCGTGCGCCGGTCCAGGTCGGCGAAGCCATCGCGGCCGAGCAGCTCGAAGAAGGCGGTCCAGTCGTCCGTCAGCGGTGCGCGCGCGGCGTGGCCACGTGCGGCAGCCTCGCCTGCAGGGCGTACCGTGCTGCGCAGCTCGTCGTAGTGGCCGGGCATGGCCGGCCTGGCCAGCGAGG
>CAJYRH010000190.1 GCA_913776795.1 uncultured Pseudorhodoferax sp.
ATCACGTTGATTTGGCCGCCGACCAGGTCGGTCACGGCGGCCGGGCTGCCCTTGTAGGGCACGTGCGTGAGGTCGATGCCCAGCGAATGCTTGAGCAGCTCCATGGTCAGGTGGCTGGTCACGCCGCTGCCGCCCGATCCGAAGTTGATCTTGCCGGGTGCGGCCTTGGCCTGCTGCACGAGTTCGGCCGCGGTCTTCGCCGGAAAGTTCGGGTTCACGGCCAGGAAGAGCGGCACCACCGAGAGCAGGCTGATCGGCTCGAAGTCGCGCAGCGGGTGGTAGGGCAGCTTGGAGTACAGGCTGGGATTGATGGCCATGGTGCCGCTGGAGCCCACGACGAGGGTATAGCCATCCGGCGCAGCCTTGGCCACCGTCTCCGAGCCGATGATGCCGGCCGCGCCAGGCTTGTTGTCCACGATCACGGGCTGGCCCAGCGCCTCTTGCAGCTTGCGGGCCGCGGTGCGGGCGATGAGGTCGGTGGCCTGGCCGGGCGGGAAGCCCACGACCAGCCGGATCGGCTTGTCGGGGTAGGCGGCCAGCGCCATGCCGGCGACCAGGCACAGTGAAGCAGCCACCAGGGCCTTGCGCAGTGCATGCATGCTTGTCTCCTTCGTGTCGTCGTTGTTGAACCGGTCGGCTCAGTCGCCTACACCGTGGCCGCGCTTGGGGATCAGCGACATGCGGATGAACTCCATGACCTGCACGCCCTGGTGGTTCAGGCCGCGCGTGCGCGTGGTCACGATGCCCTGGGTCGGACGGCTCTTGGATTCGCGCACCTCCAGCACCTCGGACTCGGCGTAGAGCGTGTCGCCGCAGAACACGGGCGCGGTCAGCTTGATCTCCTTCCAGCCCAGGTTGGCGATGGCCTTGGCGCTGATGTCGTTGACCGTCATGCCCAGCACCACGGCCAGCGACAGGCCGCTGTTGACCAGCAGCTGGCCGAACTCGCTCTGCGCCGCGAAGTGCTTGTCGCAGTGCATCGGGTGCGCGTTCATGGTGACCAGCGAGAACTGGATGTTGTCGTTCTCGGTGATGGTGCGGCCCGGGCGGTGCTCGTAGATGTCGCCGACCTTGAAGTCTTCCAGGTAGCGGCCGTAGGAGGCGCGGTAGCGTTGCGGGCTGATCTCGATGGCGGATTGCATGGGGGATGTCTCCTGGAGATGGATGGGTTCAGATGCGATGCCGATCGACCAGCTGCTTGGCGATGACCTGGCGCAGGATCTCGTTCGTGCCTTCGCCGATGCACATCAGCATGGCGTCGCGGTAGTAGCGCTCGATCTCGTACTCCACCGAGTAGCTGTAGCCGCCGAAGATGCGCATGGCCTGCTGCGCGCATTCGGCCCCGGCCTCGGAGCCGGCCAGCTTGGCCATCGCGGCTTCCAGGTCGCAGCGCTCGCCGCGGTCGTATTTGGTGGCGGCTTGCTGCAGCAGCAGCTTGGCGCCTTCCACCTGCGTGGCCATGTCCGCGAGCTTGAGCTGGATGGCCTGGTGCTGCCAGATGGGCTTGCCGAAGGCCTCGCGCTCCTGGGCATAGCGCAGCGCATGCTTGAACGCGCCCTCGGCGATGCCCGCGCCGCGCGCACCGACGTTGATGCGGCCCAATTCCAGCCCGCCGGCGGTCTGCACGAAGCCCTTACCCTCCACCCCGCCGACCAACTGGCCGACCGGCACGCGGTAGTCCTCGAAGGTCAGCTCGCAGGTGTCGATGGCGCGGTAGCCCAGCTTCTTGAGCTTGCCCACCACGTTGAACCCCGGTGCCTTGTCGGCGATCAGGAGGCTCATGCCCTTGTGGCGCGGCTCGGCCTGCGGGTCGGTCTTGACCAGCAGCAGCGTGCCGTGGCCGTGCATGCTGTTGGTGATCCAGGTCTTGCTGCCGTTGACGACGTAGTGCTCGCCCTCGCGCCGCGCCACCGTGCGGATGGCCTGCAGGTCCGAGCCGGCGTTGGGCTCGGTCAGGCCGATGCTGCCGCGGTATTCGCCGCTGGCCATGCGCGGCAGGTAGGCGCGCTTCTGTTCCTCTGTGCCATGGCGCTCGATGGCAGCGGCCATGATCAGGTGCGAGTTGAAGATGCCGGAGGGCGCCATCCAGACCGAGGCCACCTTGATCACGATCTGCGCATAGGTCCAGGCCGACAGGCCCAGGCCGCCGTAGGCCTCGCCGATGGTGGCGCCGAACAGACCCAGCTCCTTCATCTGCTCCACGATCTCGTGCGGGTACTCGTCCGCCAGGTCGTACTTGCGGGCCACGGGACGCAGTTCCTTCTCGGCCCAGGCCTCCACGGCGTCCACGAATTCGCGCTCGTCGGCGGCGCTGCGGGTGGTCTCACTGTTCATGGGCTGGCCCTGTCTGCTGGTTGCGGGTTGGAATTGAACGCATCAATTTCGATGCGCCTTTCGCTATTGTCCGGACATTATTATGGGATGCATTGGTTGCTGTCAACCACGGAAGCGCCGGCGAACTGGTGCAGACTCGCCGCATGAGCCGCCCAAAGAACGACATGCCTGACCGCTCCGAGCCCGCCCCTGCAGGGCCGGCCGCCGACACCGAAGCCACCGAGCCGGCCGGCGGCGGCCAGCCGATCTACCAGCGCATCGCGGGCGAACTGCGCCGTGCCATCGCCGACGGCCGCTACCCGGTCGGCGCACGGCTGCCGACCGAGATCGGGCTGTGCGAGCAGTTCGGCATCAGCCGCTTCACCGCACGCGCGGCGATCCGGCTGCTCTCCACGGCCGGCCTGGTCACGCGCCGCCAGCGCGTGGGCACGGTGGTCATCGCCCGGCCCGGCGAGGCCCGATACCAGCACGATGCACGCTCGCTGACCGACCTGTTCCAGTACGCGCAGGACACCGAGCTGCGCATGCTCTACGTGGGCCGCATCGCGCTGAACCGCGCGCAGGCCCAGGAGTTCGGCGCCGAGCCCGGCGAAGAATGGGTGCTTGCCGTGGGCCTGCGCCACGACCACCCCGGTGCAGCCAACGCGCGCAAGGTGGCGCGGCCAATCTGCATCACGCGGATCTTCCTGAACCCCATGCTCAAGGACATCGAGGCCAGGCTGCGGGGGCGCAAGACGGCTGTCTACGCGCTGATCGAGCGCGAGTACAAGCTGTCCATCCAGCGGGTGGAGCAGGAACTGCAGGGCGTGGTCCTGGCTGCCGACGACGCCGCCAGCCTGCAGTGCGAACCGGGCGCGCCGGCGCTGCGCATCGTGCGGCGCTACTACAGCGACACCGGCGCACTGGTCGAGGTGGCCGACAACATCCACCCCAGCGACCGCTTCAGCTACCGGATGGAATTGAAACAGTAAGCACGCGGCCCACGCTCGGCAGTTGCGCTTGGGATGGTCGGGGACCTACAATTGTCCGCACAATTCAACCAGGCTCCTCCACCATGACCGAGACCCCCGCCCTGCCGCTCGCCGGCCTCCGTGTGCTTGCCGTCGAACAGTACGGCGCCGGCCCCTTCGGCACTTCCTACCTGGCCGACCTGGGTGCCGAGGTCATCAAGATCGAGAACCACCACGATGGCGGCGACGTCGGCCGCCATGTCGGTCCGCACTACTTCGGCGCGGACGACAGCCACTTCTTCCAGACCTTCAACCGCAACAAGAAGAGCCTGACGCTGGACCTGAAGCACCCCGAAGGCCAGGCCGTGTTCCACCGCCTGGTGCGCACGACCGATGCGGTGCTGGACAACCTGCGCGGAGATCTGCCCGCGCGGCTGGGGCTGGACCATGCATCGCTGAAGGAAATCAACCCGCGCATCGTCTGCACCCATCTGTCGGCCTATGGCCGCGAAGGCTCGCGCCGCGCCTGGCCCGGCTACGACTACCTGATGCAGGCCGAGGCCGGTCACCTCACGCTCACCGGCGAGCCCGAAGGTCCGCCGGTGCGCTACGGCCTGTCCATCGTCGACCTGATGACCGGGCTGGCCGCGGCCTTCGCGCTGCTGGCGGGCGTGACGCAGGCGCGCGCCACCGGCGTGGGGCTGGACATGGACACCTCGCTGTTCGACGTGGCGCTGCACAACCTCAACTACCCCGGCACCTGGTACCTCAA
>CAJYRH010000191.1 GCA_913776795.1 uncultured Pseudorhodoferax sp.
CTCGGCGGTCACGGTCTGCACGCGCGCCGTGCCGTCCTGGTGGCAGGCCGCCGGGATGCGCGCCGCCTGGTGCGCCAGAACGTCGTAGATGAAGAGCATGAACGGCGCCTCGCCGCCATTGGCCTGCGCGGGCGTGAACCACTCGGCCAGCCGCTCGCGTGGAACCACGGGCGCCACGGGACGGAAATCCTCGCGGTCCTTGAGCGCGTTGATGCGCGCCTGCATGGACGGATCCACTGGCGAGGCCAGGATGGAGCGCGCGCCCAGTGCACGCGGCCCGAACTCCATGCGGTCCTGGAACCAGCCGACCACGCAGTCGCGTGCCAGCAGCTCCGCAGTGGCCTCGGCCACGTCGTCCACACGCCGCCAGCGCAACTTGGCCCAGCGCAGCAGTTCCTCGATCTCGGCTTCGCCGTAGTCCGGCCCCAGGTAGGCGTGCGCCATGTGCCAGCGGCGCGGCGCCAGCGCGCCGGGGTCGGCGTCCTGCGCCTGCGCGCCGGCCAGCAGGCGCTGACGCGCATCGGTCCACAGCGCGGCGCCGAGGGCGGTGCCGGCATCGCCCGCGGCCGGCTGGACCCAGATGGCGTCGAACACGCCGCTGTCGCGCAGGCGCGCGTTCATCACGCAGTTCAGCGCCACGCCACCTGCCATGGCCAGCCGGCTCTGGCCGCTGGCCTCGCGCAGCCAGCGCGCAAGGTGCAGCACGGCGGACTCCAGCACCGCCTGCAGCGAGGCCGCGAGGTCCAGGTGGGCCTGCAGCAGGGGCCCGCCGCGCTGGCGTGCAGGCCCGGCCAGCGCGGTCAGATCCATCCGGTCCAGCCGGTATCCGCCCGCAGGCAGCAGCTGCAGGTGCGCCCGCAGCGCCGAGGCGAAACATGGCTGGCCCATGGCCGCCAGCGCCATGACCTTGTACTCGTCCGACGACGCCAGGAACCCGAGGTGGGTGGTCACCTGCTCGTACAGCATGCCCAGCGAATGCGGCATGCAGACCTCGCCCAGCGCGCGGTAACGCCCACCGGTGAAGGCGCCGTAGGTGGTGGTCGCGTGCTCGCCGCGCCCATCGAGCGTCATCACCGCGCATGCGTCGAAGGGGCTGGCCAGGAACGCGCTGGCCTGGTGGCACAGGTGGTGGTCGACGAAGTGCCAGCGGTAGGGGCCGTCGGCCCGCGCACCGCCGAGCCGCGCCTGCAGGTGGTGCGGCACGCCATCGGCCAGCTGGCCCGGAGCGTTCAGCACGTAAGCGGCAAACAGCGGATCCCAGGGGTTCTCCCAACCGCCCTGGTCTTGTGGTCCGGGCCGCAGCGGCAGCGTGAGCACGCCATCTGCAGCACGCCCGGCCAGGAAGCGCTGCGGGTCGTAGCTGTAGGCCACGTGGTCCACGTCCACCAGCCGCACACCGGCCTGGCGCAGGCAGTCGTCGATGGCGTGGAAGCCGTCGGCCCAGAGCACCCGCGCATCGGCCCGCGTCAGCGCCTCGAAGGCACGGGCACCGTCCACGCCGGGTGCGAACACCACGATCTGCTGGTCCGCAGCACCGCCCGGCCAGGCAGCCAGGGGGCCGGCGACGAGCACGGCGCAGGCCAGGGCCGTGGCCGCCAGGGGTCCGCCGGCCCCGCCCCCGCCCGGGCCGCCACCACGCCGCAGCCGCAGTCCCACGGCCAGCGGCAGCAGGCCGAAGGCGGCCAGCCAGGCCAGGTCCCACAGCAGCGGCTGGGCACTGTCCATCCGGATGCGGTAGATGCCGAGCACCCAGTGCGAGAGCACGGCGTCCGCCACGTGCCAGGCGCCGAAGCCCACGAGCGCCCACGCTGCCAGCACGCGCCCCGCGTGCGGGGCGGCGAGTGCACCACGCGTGCGCCACAGGCGCCACAGCCCCCCACGGCGAGCAGGTACATGAGCGCGTGGAACAGTCCGTCTGCCAGGATCTGCAGCCGCAGGTCGGCCACCGCGCGGACTCCGGACAGCAGGTGGTGCCATTGCAGGATCTGGTGCAGCACGATGCCGTCGAAGAAGCCGCCCAGCGCGATGCCGAGCAGCAGCCCGGGCGCCATGGGTGGCGAGGCGGTCGGCTCGCTTCCGTCTGGTGAGCGGGGGGTGCCGTGTGCCATGCAGGGTCATGGCAATCCGCATTCCCGTCAGCGCGGCTGCGCCGACCCTGCAGCGTTGCGCGCGCGCACGCGCAGTGGCTGGCCACCAACGGCAGGCGCCACGGTGCACCGATGCGTGTCGGCCCAGGCCGGAACGCGGTGTCCGCTGACACGGCCGACTGTCACATTTGCCAGCGCCGCGCCCGCTGCGGCATCGGCACCCTCGGTACGCTCGGTGCATTGTGTTGTCGGTAGATCCTCGGAGCAAGCATGGCCAAGATCACCATCGAGAAAGACTACGAGGTACGCCACTGGATGCGCACCCTCACGTGCAGCGAGCTGCAGCTCCGGCAGGCGGTGAAGGCCGTGGGTCCGGAAGAAGAGGCGGTTCGCCGCTACCTTCAGAAGGAGGTGCCGCTCTCGTCCCGCTGGAACATGCTGGCACGGCATTCGCGGCGCGGGCGTTCCAGCGGGTTCGGCGGTCCTTGACGCGGACCGGGCGCGGCAGGCGCAGGCCCGGCGGCGCCGCAACGCAGCGCTGCGCCCACCGCAGCGGGTCTGCCCCGGCCTTGGGCCAGGCCTGGACCACGCAGTGGCGCGGCCGTCTCGGTCGCTGCGCTACCGCCCCGCGCAGGTTTTCGCCGTCGTCGACCACCAGGACGCGCATGGACCAGGTGCCTCCTGGCCTTGCGCCTCAGCTGGCGTCGGCCTGGGCGCGGTCCAGTGCACGCTTGGCACGCAGCTGGCCGCGGATGGTCGACCAGACCGCCCAGACCAGCATGGCGGCGGTGACGGCCAGCAGCGTCGCGCTGATCGGCCGTTCGACGAACACCATCGGGTCGCCGCGCGACAGCAACAGCGCGCGGCGCAGGTTCTCCTCCAGCATCGGCCCGAGGATGTAGCCCAGCAGCAGCGGCGCCGGCTCGAAGCGCAGCACCATGAGTGCATAGCCCATGATGCCCAGCACGGCGACCGAGAGGATGTCGAAGGTGTTGTTGTTCACGCTGTACACGCCGAGGGCGACGAACACCAGGATGGCCGGGTACATCCAG
>CAJYRH010000192.1 GCA_913776795.1 uncultured Pseudorhodoferax sp.
TGTCCACCATCGCCCCTGCGGCACCTCACCTCTTCTTCCAAGGACTCCCTGCATGGACCTGAATCCGCCTGCCGCCACCACCGTCCTCGTCACCGGCGCCAGCGGGGGCATCGGCCGCGCACTGGCCACCCGGTTGCACACGCAGGGGCTGCGCGTGGCCGCCGTCGGGCGCGACGCCGACCGGCTGGCCGACGTGCCCGCGGCGCTGCGCATCGTGGCCGACACCACCACGCCCGAGGGCGCAGCCCATGCACTGGCGGCGTGCCAGACCGCCCTGGGCGCGCCGCCTGCGGGGCTGGCCCACTGCGTGGGCAGCACCTTGGTGGCGCCGTTGCACCGCACCCGTGCCGAGGCCTACCGCGATGTCATGCGCGTGAACCTGGACAGCGCGGTGTTCGTGCTGCAGGCCTGGATCGCTGCACTGGCGGGTGGCCCGGGCGCAGCCGTCTTCGCCAGCTCGGTGGTGGCCCGCATCGGTGTGGCCAACCACGAGGCCATTGCCGCGGCCAAGGGCGGCGTCGAGGCCCTGGTGCGCAGCGCGGCAGCGACTTACGCGGCGCAGGGCGTGCGCGTGAACGCCGTGGCGCCCGGCCTGACCGACACGCCGATGACCTCCGGCATGCTCAAGCTGCCGGCCATGCGCGAAGGTGCCGCACGCCAGTACCCGCTGGGCGGCGTGCAGACCGCCGACCAGGTGGCCGAGGTGATGGCGTGGCTGCTGGGCGACGGCGCCGTTCGCCTGACCGGACAGGTGCTCGCCGTCGACGGCGGATTCACCACGGTGCGGCCGCTGGTGCGTTGACACTGGCTGGCGCCACGTGCGCACCGCGCACAGGCGCGGTTCCTGGCCGCGCAGCAGTCAGGGCACACCGGGTGGGCTGGGTTCTTCTGGCTGGTGTCGGGCTTGCCGTACAGCGCGCGCAGAACCATGCCACGGCGGTCCCGATCCCACACCGGTTCGCCGGTCTTGCAGGCTGGCTGCGTCGGCACCATGCAGGATGGACATCGATTGGGGGGAGGTGACCATCCGTGCGCTACGTTTAAGTAGGCCTGCTGCTGGCGGGCGTGTATCTGCTGGGGATGCTCACTGCGGGGTGATCGTCTCGGCGCTGCGCCGCTGGATTCACGGCGCGACGACCAAGCCTGCAGCGCGCTGAGGCACGGACTTCGCTGCCCTGTCCTTGCCCGTGTCTGGCAGCAACCCTTCGTCAGCCACCGTGTCCGGTGCGCGAGCGCATCCCCCACGCCCACAGCCTCTCGCTGCGCAGGGGCAGCACCATGAACCAGTGCTCCAGCACCGCCAGGCTCAGCAGCGTGGCGACCAGGCCGGTGCCGGCGACATCGAAGGGGCTGGTGGCCGGATGCAGGGCCGCCTGCCACACCGCCCCCGCCGCCAGCGTACCGGCGATCACCGAGCTCGCGAACAGCGCGTTGCGGGGCCGCTGGCGGAAGTAGCTGTGCATGTAGCGCAGGTGCTCGGGCAGGAACTGTTCGTTCAGGTTGCGTACGCCCAGGAACACGTTGAGCTTGGCCGACAGGCGCATCACCCAAAGCGCGAGGAAGGTCCACAGCGCCACCTGGTTGGGCTGGCCCCAGGTCAGCCACGCGATGGCCGTGCCCAGCGCCAGCAGCGCCAGCTCGTGCCACAGGATGGCCATGATGGCGTGGCCTACGCGGTGCCATCCGGCGGAGCCGGCCGGACACGGGCTGCGGCGCGGGCCGGTCACGTAGCCCAGCAAAAAGCCCAGTTCCTGCCAGCCCCAGACCACGATGGCGGCGGTGAAGGCGAGGTAGGCGCCGCTCACGCGCGTGTCGTCGGCGGTCACCGCCACACCGCACAGCGCCACACCCAGCAGCACCGTGGCCGCGCCCATCAACGCACCGTGCCAGCGGCGCGGCAGGCCGTTCAGGTACAGGATCACGCCCGTGCTCGCCCACCAGACCACGAGGGTGTAGAGCAGCGGGGCGACAAGGCGCACGGCGCGCCTACCAGCTCGGCGCCACGCGCATCTCGGCCGGCAGCGCGTGCTGCTTCACGGGCCGCAGGTACAGGCGCAGGAAACACGCGCCGGCGCCCAGCGCGCCGAAGGCCTGCTGCAGCTTGCCGATGACGCCACCGCGTGCCTTGGCCGCGTCGATGCGGCGCGACCAGTGCAGCAGCCGCTCCAGCCCCGCGCGGAAGGCCGGGTGGTCGGTGTCCAGGCTGATCGGGAACACCTGTCGGCTGATCTCGGTGGTGATGTCGAAGACCTTGTAGTCGTAGGTGGTCGGGTCCATGCCCAGCGCCTCGGCCAGCCAGGGGCGGGTGTGGTCGCGCACGTACATGGTGGCGTACACGGCCAGCAGGAAGAAGCGCACCCACAGCAGATTGGCGCCCTGCAGCAGGTGGGGCTGCGCGCGCATCCGCAGCGCGAACGACTCGCCGTGGCGGAATTCGTCGTTGCACCAGCGTTCGAACCAGCGAAAGATCGGGTGGAAGCGGTGCTCCGGGTGGCGCTCCAGCTGGCGGAAGATGGTGATGTAGCGCGCATAGCCGATCTTCTCGCTGAGGTAGGTGGCGTAGAAGATGTACTTGGGCTTGAAGAAGGTGTAGGCCTTGGTGCGCTTGAGGTTCACCAGGTCCACGCCCAGTCCGAAGTCCTTGAGCGACTGGTTCAGGAAGTTGGCATGCCGCGATTCGTCGCGCGTCATGTAGCGCATGAGCCGCTTGATGTCTGGGTTGTCCACGTGCTTGGCGATCTCGGCGTACAGCACGCAGCCGCTGTACTCGCTGGTCAGCGAGCTCACGAGGAACTCCTGGAAATCGCGGCGCAGCTGGGGCGACCATTGCGCCGACGCGGCCGTCACCTCGGCCGCGAAGGCGGCGTCGCGCTGGAAGTGGTCGTGGTTGTTGTCGCCTTCGTACTCGGCCATCATGGTGTCCCACTCGGCGCGCACCGGTGTCACGTCCAGCCGGTTCATGGCGGCGTAGTCGGTGGTGTAGAAGCGTGGCGTGAGCACCGTCTCCTGCTTGGCCAGGCGGGCGGCGTCTTCGGGGGAGTGCAGCTCGGCTTGCATGGCGGGTCCTTTAGAGGAGTCGCGCGAACACGGCGGCATTCACCGGTCCGAAGGATTCGAGGTCGATGCGGCGCTGCGTGGCGGGGTCCACCAGCGTCAGGCGGCCGTCGCTGCGGCCGATGAGTTCGAAGGGCGTCTCGGGGCCAAGGCCCTGGCGCTTGCGCTCGCGCACCAGGCCGCGCATGGTGCTGCGGATGAAGCCGCCGGAGCCTGCAGCCACGGTGTCCAGCACCTGGCCGCTGCGCGCATCCAGCACCTGCAGGCTGCCGTCATCGCGGTCGGCGAAGCGCAGCAGGCGCTGCGACAGCGCCGGCGCATCGGGCTGCTGGCGGATGTCGACGCCCGCAAGCCGCACCGCGGCCGTGGCCACCAGCACGCACAGCACCAGCGCGGCCACGGCGAGCAGCGGTGTGGAGGCCAGGCGTTGGGTTGTCATGGCGTGTCGTGGGGCCGTGGTCTTGCGAATGGAGCGGGTCGCGGCCTCAGGCGTGCGCGTGCAGGCCGGGCGTACCAGCGGAGGCAGGCGTCGCGGGCGTGCCGGGTGAGCCGGCCTCGCGCATGGGGCGGCGTGGCAGCGGCTGTGGGGCATCGCCAACTGGCACGGCGACTGGCACGGCGACTGGCACGACGGCCGGTGCGGCAACCGGTGCTGCAATGGCTGCCGCCTGCGCATGCGCCGCGCGCAGCGCCTGTGCCAGTTGCGCCGCCACGGCCTGCGCCTGTTCTGCGGGCAGCCCGCGCAGCGTGGGCTGGGGCTGGCGCAGGTGCCAGGGCCGCGCGTGCGGCCACAGGTGCGGGTAGGCGATGCGGTCGTCGCCGGCCAGCGCGAGCGCGATCTCGCCGCTGCGCCTGCGCTGGCGCAGGCTGGCCGCTGCGATGCGCTTGAGCGGCAGGTTGAAGGTGATGGACAGCACCACCCCGATGCGCATGACCACGCGTGCGCTGGTCAGTGTGTAGACGCTGGTGCGCGCCAGCAGCCACGCGAAGCCGGCAATGAGGCCCAGGCCCAGCGTGATGGGCGCCAGCATGCCCAGGCAGCCCAGCAGCGCGGCCCCCAGGCCTGCGCCGTCGTGGAGGTCGCTCGCCAGGCGCCACACCAGCAGCAGCGCGAAGTACAGCGCCACCTTGCGGATGTGCAGCACCTGCACGGCCAGCAGCTTCGCATCCGGGCTGCCCTGCCACAGCAGCGTTTCGCCTGGCGGCAGCGCCTCGGGCAGGCCGTGGGTGGCCTCGAACTCGTGTTCGTGCGTGGGCTCCAGGATGTTGACGGCTTTCACAGCAGCGGTTCCTGCCGGGAGGCCGTGGCGTACAGCGTGCCGGCGCCGTAGTAGGCCATGATCTTTTCTTCCTCGAGCATGGTCACGAGGTCCGCGTTGCGCGTTCCAGGCACGTCCGCGAACTGGTGGCCCAGGATCGAGCGCACCAGCACGCGGCGCTTTTGCACTCGCGCGAAGTTGATGGGCAGCAGCACGCGGCGCCCGCCGGTGGTCTGCAGCTCGACGTAGCGGAACAGCATCTCGGCGCGGTCCACCCACATGTCGACCACCGTGCCGCCTTCCACCATGTCGTCGCCATAGACGGGCAGGCCGCGCGGATCGACATCCTCTCGCGCCACACCGAAGCCGGCGGCCACGCGCAGCGGCACGATGCGGGCGTCGCCCTCGACCGTGCGGTCGGGCACATCGGCCCGGTCGGCCCAGGCACCCGGGCCCACGCCGGCCAGCAGCGGGTTGCCTGACCCCACCATCGATGGTTCCAGCGGCAGGCCGCGGTACACGCCCTCGTGCAGTGGTGGCTGGGTGTCGCGCCGCGCATTGGGCACCTGCAGCGTGCTGCCGTCCGCCATGCGGTAGGTCTTGGGCTCGGGCACGGCAGGCCAGCCCTGGTGCGTGATGCGGCCCGAGCGGTCCGACTCCAGCGGATAGCCCTCGCGCTTGTTCTCGCGGTGGAGGTAGTAGATGAGGCCCGCGAAGAACACCCAGAAGGCGTAGAGCACGAGTTGGGCGACATCGATGTAGCCCGTGATGGCACCGGTTTGCATGGCGTTCTCCTTCAGCCTGGCAGTTCCGCCAGGCCGAAATGCTTGGCAGGGGGGACGGGGGCGGCGCGCAGGCCGGAGCGGCTGCGCACCAGCGGACCGATGGCGACCAGCGCGGCGAACAGCAGCGCGATCTCCAGGTGGTAGACGGTGCTGTAGGGCACCGAGATGTCGGTCATCGCCGGGCCGAGCAGGCCGTGAGCGCTGAGCCAGCCGAACAGGTCGCGCAGCAGGCCGCCGGCTGCCGTGGCCAGGCCCGCGCAGCCGGCCTGCACGGCGCCCCAGGCGCCCAACGCCAGCCCGGCATGGCCGTCGACCTTCAGGCCCATCGCAACGATCAGCATGCACACGGCGAAGAGCCCGCCGCCCAGGCCGATGCCGAAGCTGCCGGCGCGGAACAGCACAGGGGACTGCAGCGGCGCGGCGAACACGACCGCGGCGAAGGCAACGATGCCGACCAGGCTGCCCAGCGCCGCCAAGCGGTAGGGGTCTGCGCCGCGCTGCAGTTGGCGCGCCGCGAAGCCGAAGGCCAGCAGCGAGCCCAGCGCCAGCCCGGCCGTCAGCAGGCTCGTGGCCGCGACCGACAGGCCCAGCACGGTGGCGCCGTAGGGCTCCAGCACCACGTCCTGCATCGCGAAGCCGGCCGTGCCCAGCCCCAGTGCCACGAGGAAGCGCCGCGCCTGCGGCTGCGCAACGAAGCGGCGCCAGGCGTGCTGGAACGGCGGCTCTGCGGGCTCCGCGCGGCGTGTGGCGCTGCGCGCCTCCTGCTTCCACAGCGCGATGCCGTTGAGCAGCACGGTGAGCACGGCCGCGCCCTGCACCACGCCGACCAGGCGCGTGGGCGTGAAGGTGGTCAGCACCAGGCTGAATAGGGCACTGCCCACCAGAAGGCCGACCAGCAGCATCACGTACATCAGTGCCACCACGCGCGGGCGCTTGTCCGCGGGCGAGAGGTCGGTGGCGAGCGCCAGGCCGGCCGTCTGCGTGGTCTGCATGCCCAGGCCCACCAGCAGGAAGCCGAAGGCCGCGGCCGCCTCGGGGATGGCGGGGACGACGATGGCCGCCTGGCCGACCATGCCGCTGGGGGCCATCAGCAGCAGCGCGAAGGGCAGGATGGACAGGCCGCCGAACTGCAGCAGCGTGCCGAACCACAGGTAGGGAACGCGGCGCCAGCCCAGCGCAGAGCGGTGCGTGTCCGACCGGTAGCCCACGAAGGCGCGCAGCGGCGCCACCAGCAGGGGCAGCGCCACCATCAGCGCCACCAGCCCCGCAGCCATGCCCATCTCCACGATCATCACGCGGTTGAGCGTGCCCACCAGCAGCGCCGCGGCCATGCCCACCGACACCTGGAACAGCGCCAGGCGCAGCAGGCGCGGCAGCGGCAGGTCGGTGCTGGCCGCGTCGGCGAACGGCAGCAGCCTGGGCGACAGGCGCGTCCACAGCGTGATCAGGCGGGCAGGGGCGAGGCTCATGCGAAGTACGGTCCACGGGCCATTTCGCAGGCCTGCGAGGTGTAGAAGCCGCTGGCGATGCGTTCGGTGCGTGCCTGCTGCCAATCGGGCAGGCGCCGCGCCAGGTTGCGGCGCAGGCCCTCCACGCCCACGGGCACGATGGCCGGTGCGCGGTCGCCGCGCGGAAAAAACCGGCCCACCGCATGCATGCCGGCCAGCAGCGGCGTGCGTGGCGCCACCGTGAAGACGAGGCTGTGCCGCACGCGGCCGGCCCAGCC
>CAJYRH010000193.1 GCA_913776795.1 uncultured Pseudorhodoferax sp.
CGGCCTGCGGCGCTGCCGAAGCTCCACACGTCGCCGGTCGGCAGGAAGTTGAGGATCGCGTGGTCCTCGAGCTCGGCCGGATGCCGCGGCGTGCCGTGCGCCTGCAGGTAGCCCGGCGCCGCGCACAGGGCGCGCGGCATGGGGCACAGCGGCTCCTCGACGACGCCGGCGTAGGCATCGGGCATCAGGGTCAGCGCCAGATCGAAGCCTTCCTCGGCCGGATTGACGGCGCGGTCCAGCGCGACGACCTCCAGCTGCAGCAGCGGGTACTGGCGCTGGAAGCCCTCCAGCAGCGGGCCGACGAGGCACACCGTGACCGAGGTCGGCGCCTTGATGCGCAGCTGGCCCTGCAACTGGTCGCGCGCGCCGGCCGGGTGGGCGAAGAGCTCCTGCGCGTCGGCCACCACGCGCTGGACAGAGGGCAGGTACCCGCGCCCCACGGGCGTCAGGCGCACGCGCCGCGTGGTGCGTTCGAACAGCGCGCTCTGCACCTGGGCCTCGAGCTGGCCGATGCGCTTGGTCACGACGGAGGGCGCGATGCCCAGCGCCCGCGCCGCGGCGGAGAAGCTCTCGGTGCGGGCGACGGCCAGGAAGGTCCGCAGGTTGGAGAGGGTGTCCATGCCCGCGCCGCAGCGCCTTCAGTCGACGGAGATGTTCTGCGCCTTGATGATGGCACCCAGCAGCGCGGCTTCCTCCTTCACGCGCTGCTGCAGGCCCTCGGCAGAGGTGCCGACGGGCTGCCAGCCCTGGTTGAGCAGGCGCGTGCGGGTCTCGGGCTCGCGCAGGATGCGCGGCACCTCGGCAGCCAGCCGCGCCTGCGCAGCCCTTGACAACCCGGCCGGGCCAACCAGCGCGGTCCAGACCTCGAGGTTGAAGTCCTTCACGCCGGCATCGGCCAGCGGCGGCACGTCGGGCACCAGCGCGCTGCGGCCGCTCGTCACGCCGATGGCCTTGAGCTTGCCGGCCTGCACCTGCGGCATGGCCACGCCCGGCGGCACCAGCGCCATCTGCACCTGCTCGCCGATGATGGCGGTGACGACCGCCGGGTTGCCGGCATAGGGCACGTGCACGGGCGCGATGCCGGACTTGCTCTTGAGCAGCTCCATGCCGAGGTGGGCGACCGAGCCGGCGCCGACCGAGCCGTAGTTGGCCCTGGTGCCGGCCTGGCGCATGGCGGCGAAGAAGGCGGCGCCGTCGGGCAGCTGCGGCGCCGCCACCAGCAGCAGGGGCGCGGTGGCCAGCAGCGAGATCTGGCTGAAGTCCTTCTGCGGGTCGTAGCTGAGGCGGGGGTTCAGCAGCCTGGCCGACGTCAGGTTGCCGTTGATGACGACGCCCAGCGTGTGGTCGTCCGTGGCCTTGGCCACCTGGTCGGCCGCGATGTTGCCGGACGCGCCGGGCTTGTTCTCGACGATGACGGGCTGGCCCAGCACGCGGCTCAAAGGGTCGGCCAGCGCGCGCGCCGCCATGTCGGGCGTGGAGCCGCCCGGAAATCCCACCAGCAGGCGCACCGGTCGCGTGGGCCAGGCCTTGTCGGCGGCGAATGCCGGTGCACTGCCCAGTGTTGCGCACAGCAGGGAAGCGGCCATCCAGCCCAGCGTCGTGCGTAGTGTGTCGTTCTTCAAGATCGGTCTCCTTGCGGGTTGTCAGTCGTCCAGGCCCAGCCAGGCCCCGTCCGAGGTGAGCCGTGCCTGCAGGGCAGGCACGTCGATGTCGCGCACGTTGCGGGCCTGCTGCAATGCCTGGGCCGCCGCGGTGCCTGCAGCCTGCCCCATCACGAAGCAGGCGCCGGACACACGTGCAGCCGACTGGCCCAGGTGGGTCATCGAGGCGCAACGGCCGGCGACGAGCACATTGTCCAGGGTGCGCGGCAGCAGCATGCGGTAGGGCAGGTGGTTGTAGCCGCGTGCCTTCGGGATGTCCTGCCACTGGAAGGCGATGTTGCCGGCCACGTGCTCCTCGATCATCCAGCCGTTGACGCCAATGGTGTCGGCAAAGCTCGCGCAGTCCAGCACGTCGCGCGCGGTCAGCTGGTAGTCGCCCAACACGCGGCGCGTCTCGCGCACGCCGACCTGCGGCGCGATCTCGAGCAGGTAGGCGTTCTCGAAGCCCGGGGCGTAGGCACGCAGGAACCTGTAGAAGTTCAGGATCTGGCGCCGCCCATCGATCTCGGCGGCGCTGAGCTGCAGGGCGTCCGTGCCGTCCACCGGGCTGCCGTCGGCGTTGGCCAGTTGCGTCACGTTGGCGCGCCATTCGGCCGGATTCTTTTGCGGCCGGATGATGGGCGTCTTGCGGGCGAAGCGCCAGCCATCCTGCTCGGCCTGCTCCATGAGCCCGTCGAAGCGGTTCCAGATGTCGCCGGCGCGCGCGGCGTCCACACCGTGCACGCGGAACATGGTGGACGGGTACATCATGTCCTCGCCCTGGCCGGCGGTGTCGCGCCCCTTCTCGAACGGCGCGCCGGCGAAGGTCGCCAGGTCGCCATCGCCCGAGCAGTCGATGAACACCTGCCCCAGCACCGCCCGGCGGCCGGACTTGGTCTCCAGCAGCAGCGCGCCCACGCGGCCCGGTGCCGCCATCTGCACGCCCACGGCCCTGGCATGGAACAGCACCTGGGCGCCGCTGCCCACGACCACATCGTCGGCGGCCAGCTTGAAGGCGGCGTTGTCGTAGGCCTGCGCGGCGATCTTGCCGCCAAACAGCAGGTGCGGCTCGCGCAGGCCACCCAGCGCATCCATGCGCTGCAGCAGTTCGTCGGCGATGCCGTGCACGACCTGGCGGACCTCGCCGCGCACGTTGGCGTGCAGGCCGCAGAAGTTGGTCACGCCTGCGGCCGTGCCCATCCCGCCCAGGAAGCCGTAGCCCTCCACCAGCAGGGTGCTGCGGCCCTGGCGGGCGCTGGCGGTGGCGGCGGCCATGCCGGCGGGGCCACCGCCGAGCACCACCACGTCGTAGCTGCCCAGAACCTGGGTTTCGCGGCTGGGTTCGGTGATGGGGGCGAGAGGGGCTGCTGGCATCGGGGGGTCTCCATTGAATCAACGGAGCGGATGTTAATTACACAGAAATCAAAAACAATCAGCCGAGTCGCGCAGTCAAAATTCGCGATTTGCGAACAATCGACAGTGAGGTCGGCGCGCTTGCCGGGCGCTTGCAGCCGGCGCCGCTCACCCCACGGGCCGCGTGAGGTAGACGGCCTCGCGCCCGATGATGGGCTCGCGCGTGGGCATGAACACCGTGCAGTCGTCGCAGGGCGAGACGATGGCATGCGGACCGTCCGTGGCGATCAGCTCGCCCCGGGCAAAGGTCTCCAGTCCGATCAGCGGGCGGGCGAAGTGGAAGTCCGTGGTGCGCACGAGGTGCGTCTCCAGCAGTTCGAAGCGCAGCTGCGGCTGCGCAGGGGCCCTGGGCGGTGCATCGACCAGGCCGAAGTGGGCCAGGAAATCCAGCGTCACGGCCGTCGCCAGGTCGGACGACGCCTGCTGGAAATGCTGG
>CAJYRH010000194.1 GCA_913776795.1 uncultured Pseudorhodoferax sp.
CGATGAGCAGCACGGTGACGCCCAGGTCGCGGATCTTCGCGATCACGCCGACCAGGTCCTGCGTCTCCTGCGGGTTCAGGCCAGCGGCCGGCTCGTCCAGCAGCAACAGAAGCGGGTGGGTGGCGAGGGCCCGGGCCAGCTCCAGCCGGCGCTGCAGGCCGTAGGGCAGGCTGCCGGCCACCTCGTCGGCCTTGTCCAAAAGACCCAGGAAATCGAGGATCTGCAGCGCCTCGTCGCGCGCGGCCCGTTCCTCGCGCTGCGCGGCGGGCAGGCCCAGCAGGCAGCTCCAGAAGCCGGCACGCATGTGGCGGTGCAGGCCGACCTTCACGTTGTCCAGCACCGACATGTCGCTGAACAGCTTCAAGTTCTGGAAGGTGCGGCCCAGGCCGATCGCGCAGATGCGGTTGGGCACCATGTTCACGATGCTCTGGCCTGCGAAGTCGATGCTGCCGCGGTCGGGCGGCACGATGCCCGACAGGATGTTGAGCAGCGTGGTCTTGCCCGCGCCGTTCGGCCCGATCAGCGAATGGATGTGGCCGGTCTTGATGTCCATGTCGATGTTGTTCGTGGGCACCACCCCGCCGTAGGCCTTGTAGACGGCGCGCGTCTGCAGCAGCGGTTTGTCTGCGGCCAGCCGCTCGGTGGCGCGCAGCTTCCAGGCGGTGGTGGGCCGGGGCAGCACCGGCTTGCGGGCCAGCGCCGGCACCAGCGTCCTGGCCAGCCTGCCGAGCGCGCCCGACAACCCGTCGGGCATGGCGTACAGCGCGAACAGCAGCAGCGCGCCGTAGGTGAAGTGCTGGGCCGTGGGCCAGCGCGCAAGAAAGGCGTCCAGCAGCGTCAGCACCACGGCGCCCACCAGCGGCCCGTAGACCGAGCTGCCCCCGAACAGCACGATCACGAGGAAGAAGATCGACAGGCTGAAGTTGATGAAGTCCGAGTTGATGTACTGGTTCTGCTGCGCGATCAGCGCGCCGGCCAGGCCGCAGGTCACGGCGCTGAGCACGAAGGCCAGCACCTTTAACCTGTAGACCGACACGCCTACGCTTTCGGCCGCCACCTCGGCCGTGTTGACGGCCATGAAGGCTCGGCCGTACTTGCCGTGCAGCAGCGCGCGGATGCTCAGGTGCGCTGCGATGGCCAGTGCGCCCACGAACCAGACCCACTGGCTGTCGTTCAGCGCGCTGCCGCCGATGGAGGGCGGCACCACGCCGTAGATGCCGGCCTGGCCGCCGAACACGTCCTGCCATTCGGACACCACCTTCTCGACCACGATGCCGAAGCCGATGGTGACCATGGCCAGCGCCGGCCCGCGCACGCGCAGCGCCGGCAGCGCGATCAGCACGCCGAACAGCCCCGCCATGGCGCCGGCCGCCACGAAGGCCAGCCAGGGGTTCCAGCCCAGCCGCGCGGTCAGCAGCGCGGCGGTGTAGGCGCCCACCGCGAACAGCCCGGCGTGGCCCAGCGACTTCTGGCCCGTGTGCCCCACCAGCACGTTGAGCCCGGCGGCGGCCAGGTAGTTCACGCCGATCAGGAACAGCACCTTGAGGTAGAAGCCATTGCTGATCAGCACCGGTGCCAGCGCGATCGCGGCGGCGGCGATCACCACGCCGACGGCATGTCCTTTGCCTTGCGCCATCAGACCTTCTCCACCACACGGCGGCCGAGCAGGCCTTCGGGTTTCAAGACCAGCACCAGGATGATCAGCATGAAGATGCTGATCTCGCGCAACTCGGCCTGCCACAGCCCGACCAGGGCCTCGATCAACCCGAGCAGGAAGCCGCCCAGCATGCAGCCGCGCGCGTTGTTGAGGCCGCCCACGATGGCGGCCGAGAAGGCCTTGAGCGCCAGCGTGAGCCCCATGAAGACGGAGGCCGTGGTGATCGGCGCAATGAGCAGCCCCGCCAGCCCGGCCAGCGCCGAGCTGATGACGAAGGCCAGCACCACGATGGCCGACACGTTGATGCCCATCAGCGTGGCGGCCGGGCCGCTGTGCGCCACGGCGCGCACGGCCTTGCCGATCTTCGTCTTGCGCATCACGAAGTCCAGGCAGACCATGACCAGGATGCTGGACACCAGCACCAGGATTTCCTGCGGCAGCACGCCGGCGCCGCCGATGCGGATCACCGCGTTGCCCAGCGGCGAGGGCATGACCAGCGGCGCCGGGCCCCAGATGGCGAGCGCCGTGTTCTGGATGATGATGCCGAAGCCGATGGTGCTCATGACCCAGGCCATGCCGCCGCGGCCCACGAAGGGCTTGACGGCCGCGTGGTACAGCAGCACGCCGAGGGCGCCCAGCACCACGATGGAGATGGCCAGGGCCGCGAGGTAGCGGCCCGGCGTGACCTCGATCTCCGACAGCGCGCCCGTGATGGGCTTGCCGGCCAGCAGCAGAACGGCGGACACGGCCACGTAGGCGCCGGCCACCAGGAACTCGCCCTGGCCGAAATTGAACGTCTTGGTCGTGTTGTGGGTGATGTTGAAACCCAGCGCGACCAGCGCATAGATGCTGCCCAGCGCCAGGCCGCTGAAGACGGCCTGCAAAAGTGACGCGCTCATGTCCGCCTTTCGAGAACCACGCGAGAGAGAAAGCCCACGCCGCGTGGCGTGGGCGGTGCCGGCAAGAAAGGCTTACTTCTTGAGGTCGGCCGGCGTCAGCGCCTTGGTGAACTGGTCTTCATAGCGGGCCGGGGCGCCGTTCTTCCAGCGGGCCAGGTAGAAGTCGGCCACCGACAGGCCTTCGTGCGCGGTCTTGGTGAAGGGCTTGTTGTAGGTCTTGATCACGCCTTCCACGCCGGTCACGTTCTCCAGCGCGGCGGCGACCTTCTCGCCGTCGGTGCTGTTCGCCAGCTTCATGGCGGCGGCCAGCAGCATCACCGAGTCATACGCCTGGGCCGAGCAGGGAAAGGTGGTCAGCGTGGGGAAGTTCTTGCGCACGCGCTCGCCCAGGGCCTTGGTCTTGGCGTTGGTGTCCTCGGTGGTGGACGCGGCCAGGATCAAATGCTCGGACAGCTTCTCGCCTGCCATCTTCGGCAACAGCGAGGACAGGTTGCCCCAGGTGCCCAGCGTGACCGGCATGTAGTTGATCTTCTCCATGCTGCGCAGCACCTGGGCGGTGCCGTCGGCGATGCCGTAGATGATCACGGTGTCGGCGCCGGCGGCCTTGATCTTGGACAGCTGCGAGGTGATGTCGGTGTCCTTGGGGCCGTACTTCTCGGTCGCCACGGGCGTCACGCCGTGCAGGGCCAGGATGTCTGTGGCGTCCTTGATGCCGCCCTGGCCGTAGCCGGTGGAGTCGGCCAGGATGGCAATCTTCTTGTCCTTGGACGCCTTGACGGCGTAGGCGCCCAGCAGGGAGACCTGCTCGCGGTCGACCATGGACACGCGGAACAGGTAGTTCTGCGGCTCCTTGGCGTAGCGCGTGGTGATCTCGGTGGCGGTGCCGATGGGCACGACCACGGGGATCTTCTTCTGCTGCGGCAGGTGCAGCCAGGCCAGTGCGTTGCCCGAGTTGGCCGGGCCGACGACGGCCTGCACCTTTTCGGCGTCGATCAGCTCGGTCATGTTCTGGATCGCCTTGGGTGGCGTGCCCTGGTCGTCGCGGATCACGCCGACCACCTTGCGGCCCATGATGCCGCCGGCTTTGTTGATGTCCTCGATGGCGGCCTCGAAACCCCAGCGGCCCGCGATGCCCAGTTCGGCCACGCCGCTGGCGGACTGATCGGCCGTGTAGCCGATCTTGATGTCCTGGGCATGGGCGGTGGCACCGGCCCACAGGGACCCGGCGATGGCGCCGGCGACGGCGAGCTTGGCGAAACGGTGGACCGATGGCATGGGTGTGTCTCCTTGGGAATGGACGGGGGATGGGGCGGCCCGGCTCTTGTCGCTGGCCCGGTGCCGCGGCCCCACTGTAGGGGAACTGTATCTGTCGAAGTAGGTACAGTTTGCCGGGACAGCGGCAGCGGGCGGCGGGGGTGAACCCTGATGGCTCAGGCGGCCTGCAGGACCAGCTCGGCCGCCTTCTCGGCGATCGCCATGGTCGGCGCGCCGGTGTTGCCCGAGGGCATGGACGGCATGATGGACGCATCGGCCACGCGCAGCCCGGCCAGGCCGTGCACGCGCAGGGCGGCGTCGACCACCGCGCCGGGGTCGCTGGCCGGGCCCATGCGGCAGCTGCCCATGAAGTGCCAGGCCGTGCCGCCGCGCTGGCGGGCGTGTTCGAGCAGGGCCTCGTCGCTGGTGGCGTCGGCCTTCGGCGCCTCGTCGGCCTGGACGAAGGGTGCCAGCTGCGGGCTGTGCAGCAGCCGCCGCGCGAGGCGCAATGCATCGAGCAGGACCGCGCGATCACGCGCATCGTCGAGGTAGTTGGGCTGGATCTCGGGCGGCGCGAACGGGTCGTTGGCGCGCGCGTGCACGAAGCCGCGGCTGTGCGGGCGCAACTGGTACACGCCCAGCGTCATGCCCGGGAAGCTGTCGAGCCGGCCGGCAATGCCTGCGGCATAGCTGCCGGGCGAGAAGTGGAACTGCAGGTCTTCGCTCGGCACCTCGGGCCGTGAGCGGGCGAACGCGTAGGCCACCGAGGGGCTGATGGCCAGCACGCTGGGCCGGCCCAGGGCCCAGCGCGCGATCTGGCCGAGCAGCGGCAGGCCGCGCGCGGTGCGGTTGATGGTGTCCACGCCCTGCACGCGCACGGTGGAGCGCACCATGAAGTGGTCCTGCAGGCCCTCGCCGACCCCGGGCAGCGCGTGCTGTAGCGGAATGCCCAGGGATTGCAGCAGGGCTGGCCCACCGACGCCCGACAGTTCCAGCAGCTTGGGGCTGTTGAGCGCGCCCGCGCACAGCAGCACCTCGCGCGTGGCGCGCACCGTGCGTTCGGGTGCGGCCGGGCCGGCGCGCCAGCGCACTCCGACTGCGCGACGGCCCTCGAAGACGATGGATTGGGCATGCGCGCGGGTGCGCACCGTGAGGTTCGGCCGCTCGCGCGCCGGCCGCAGGAAGGCCTTGGCCGCGCTCATGCGCCAGCCCTGGTGAATCCAGCGCTGGTAGTAGCCCGCGCCGCCCTGCTGGCCGCAGTTGTAGTCGTGCTGGCGCGGCACGTGGAGCAGCGCCGCCGCGCCATCGATGAAGGCGTCGCACAGCGGGTGGCGCCAGTCGCAGTCGGTGATGGGCAGCAGCCCGTCGCCGCCGCGCCAGTGCGCGTCGAAGGCGCCGATGCGGCGCTCGGTGCGCTTGAAGAGCGGCAGCAGCGCGGCATGGTCCCAGCCCGGGTTGCCGGCCGCGGCCCAGGCGTCGTAGTCGGCCGGAACGCCGCGCGTGTAGTTGAAGCCGTTGATGGCGCTGGAGCCGCCCAGCGTGCGGCCGACCTGCACCGTGACCTCGCGCCCGGCCGTCCAGTACGTGGGCGCGGTCTTGAAGGGCCAGGTGTAGCGCGGGTCGTAGCCGACCTTGATGAAGCCGGCCGGGATGTGGATGAAGGGGTTGCGGTCGGGCGGGCCTGCCTCCAGCACGCAGACCGTGAAGCGGCCGTCGGCGCTGAGGCGGTGGGCCAGCAGGCAGCCGGCGGCGCCCGCGCCAACGATCACGTAGTCGTAGCTCTCTTGCATCTGCGCTTGTCTCCTGGGGCCGGCCTACACTGCGCCGGCTTTTTTTTGTGTCAACCGGAAAACCATACCACCCGCCATGGACTGGCCCCTGATCACCGGCTGGGCGTTCTACGCCACTGCCATTCCCGCGACGCTGCTGATGGGCCTGTCCAAAAGCGGCTTCGGCGCTGGCCTGGGCTCGCTGGCCGTGCCGCTCATGGCCCTGGCGATTCCCGTCCCGCAGGCCGCGGCGCTGCTGATGCCGGTGCTGCTGCTGACAGACATCCTGAGCGTGGCGGCGTTCCGGCGCGACATCGACAAGGCCCTGCTGTGGCTATTGATCCCGTTCGGCCTGCTCGGCACCGTGGTCGGCACGGCGCTGTTCCGGGTGCTCGACGGGCGCACGGTGTCCACGCTGGTCGGGGTGTTCACGCTGCTGTTCCTGGCGCAGCGCTGGCTGTTCCCGCCGCGCGCCGACAGCCCGCCGCCGCCGCGCTGGGCCGGCCGGCTGCTGGCCACGGTGTCGGGCTTCACGAGCTTCATCTCGCACACGGGCGGGCCGCCACTCAATGCGTACGTGATCCCGCTCAAGCTGGCACCCGTGCAGTTCGCGGCCACGATGGCCGTGTTCTTCTTCTGCATCAACCTCTCGAAGTGGGTGCCGTACACCTGGCTCGGCCTGTTCGATGCGCGCAACCTGGCCACATCCTTGCTGCTGCTGCCGTTCGCGCCGCTGGGCGTGTGGGCCGGCGTGCGCATCGCGCGGCGCATTCCGGCGTCGCTGTTCTACCGGCTCATCAACGTCGGCATGCTGCTGACGGGGCTCAAGCTGCTGTGGGACGGGGTGCGCTGATCAGTGGTCCCAGCCGGGCGGCCGACGCTGGCTGACCTCCTCGCGCTCGCGCGCGAGCTGCTGCTCGAGCTGGCGGCGGCCCTCGCGCGCCACCGCGATGGAGCGGGCGCGGTCATGGTGGTGCGGGTACATCTGCTCGAACAGCGCCAGGTTGTGCGCGCGAAAGCGCATCACGCTGTGGCGGGCCTCGTGCGGCGGCGCGCCCAGCACCTCGAGCACGTTGCGCGCGCTGCGCAGGCTGGATTCGAACAGCTCGCGCTCCACACGCCGCACGCCTCGGTCGCGCAGTGCGTTCCAGTGCGGCACGTCGCGTGCCCGCGCCACGATCTCCAGGTGCGGGAAGTTGGCGCGCGCGAGGTCGACGATGCGCAGGCTCTGCGCCATGTCGTCCACCGCCACCACCAGCACGCGCGCCTGCTCGGCGCCCGCCACGCGCAGCACGTCGAGCCGGGTGGCATCGCCATAGAACACGCGGAAACCAGATCGGAAGAGCGTCGTGTAGGGAAAG
>CAJYRH010000195.1 GCA_913776795.1 uncultured Pseudorhodoferax sp.
GCCAGCGCCACGATGCCGCGCAGCGCAAGCAGGTAGGACTGCGGCCCCAGCCCCTGGATCGTGCCCCTCACGGCGGGCGAGATGATGGAGTGCGCACGCCAGGCTTCGCGCGCGGCGATGTTGGACATGTGCACCTCCAGCACCGGAAAGGGCATGGCCTTGATCGCATCGTGCAGCGGGACGCCGTGCTGGGTGAGTCCGGCAGGATTCACCAGAGCGCCAGCGGCCGTGTCGATGTGCGCGTGCAGGAAGTCGATCAGCGCGCCCTCGTGGTTGGACTGCAGCGCGGCCAGCTCGACGCCGAGTTCGCCGGCCAGCACCGCCAGCTGCGCGTCGATCTGCGCCAGCGTGGTGGTGCCGTAGATGTGCGGTTCACGGCGGCCGAACAGGTTCAGGTTGGGTCCGTGCAGAACGAGGATCTTCATTGCGTGGTTCCGGATCGCTGCCAGCACGTCACTTGCGGCCCTTCGCCAGTGCGTCGTTGTAGAGCCTGACGATGGCCGGGTCGTAGCTGGCCGCGAACTTCTCGGTCACGGGCTTGACGATGGCGCGCATGCGGGCCTGCTCGGCCGGCGCGATCTCGTTGTATTGCATGCCCCTGGCCTGGAGCTCGCCCACGGCCCTCTGCGCGGCCGCGCGGCTGACCTGGCGCTGGTAGCCGCGGGCCTCGTTCGCAGCCTCGTGCATGGCCTTCTGTTCGGCCGGGGAGAGCTTGTCCCAGAAGCGCTTGCTGACCAGCACGATGTTGGCCGCGTACACGTGGTTGGTCGCGCTCACGAACTTGTTCACTTCGAAGAACTTGTTCGACAGGATCACGGCGAAGGGGTTCTCCTGCCCGTCGACTGCCTTGGCCTCCAGCGCGCCGTACAGCTCGGCGAAGGGCATGGGCACCGGGTTGGCCCTGAAGGCCTTGAACGACTCCAGAAACACCGGGTTCGGGATCACGCGCAGCTTCAGGCCCTCCAGGTCCTCGGCCTTGGCGATGGGCCGCTTGCTGTTCGTCACGTTGCGGAAACCCAGGTCCCAGTAGCCCAGCGCGACCAGGCCCTTCTCGGGCAGGCGGGCGATCAGGGCCTGGCCCAGCGGACCGTCCAGCAGCGCATCGGCCTGCTCGAAGGTGGACACGGCGAACGGGAAGTCCACCAGTCCGAACTCCTTGACGATGCCGGCCAGCGAGGTCGTGGCCGGGGCCGACATCTCCTGCAGGCCGCCCTGCAGTGCGGACTGCTGCTGCATCTCGTTGCCGAGCTGGCTGGACGGGAACTCCTGCACCTTGAGCTTGCCGCCGGTCTTGGCCGCCAGCAGCTCGGAAAAGCGCTTGACGCCGAAGCTCACAGGGTGGTCGGCGTTGTTCAGGTGGCCGAACTTGATGGTGCGCTCCTGGATGTCCTGGGCCAGGGTGGCAGCGCCGGTGAGCGCGAGCACGGCGCATGCCAGCACGGTGCGGAACACGGCATTCATGAAGATCTTCTTTTCGATTTGGATGCATGATCGTAAGCATTAGGAAAGCTTTTCCAATAAGGAAAACCCTTCCAACTGCGGTTTTGGCAGCGGGCACAATCGCGCGCATGAGCAGCCCCCTGGAACGTTCCCTGTCCGTCCTCGAATACCTGGCCGCGCGGCCCCAGGGCCAGCCCCTGTCGGCCATCGCGCAGGACCTGGAGTTCCCGCTGTCGGCCTGCCACCGGGTGCTGGCGGAACTGGTGCGCTGCGGCTACGTGCGCCAGATGCGCGACCACGGCGACTACGCACTCACCACCAAGCTGGCCGCGCTGGGCCTGTCCTACCTGGGCGGCTCGGGCATCGTGGACATCGCCCAGCCCATCATCGACCGGCTGGCCGACGTGTCGGGCGAGCTGGTGCGCCTGGCCATCGTCGATGGCGACCGGCTGACCTTCGTGGCCAAGGCCCAGGGCGCGCGCTTCGGCCTGCGCTACGACCCCGACATGGGCATCGACCTGCGCCTGTCGTGCAGCGCGGGCGGCCACGCCTGGCTCATGACGCTTTCCGAGGAACGCGCGCTGGAGCTCGTCGTCAAGCAGGGTTTCGGCGAGCCGGCCGCCTACGGCCCGCGTGCGCCCACCACCTGGAAGGCACTGGAGCAGGTGCTGCAGGACGACCGCGCGCGCGGCTTCTCGCTGATCGAGGAGGTCTACGCGCCGGGCATGAACGCCATGGCGGCGCCGGTGCAGCGCCACGGCGAGGACACCATCGGCGTCATCACCATCGCCGGCCCGGCGATCCGGCTGACCGCGCCACGCATGCAGGAGCTGGGCGCCGCGCTCGTGAATGCTGCAGGCGAACTGGCCATGGCCAGCACGGCCTCGCCCATCTTCGTGGGGCAGGCCGCCGCGCGCCAGGCGGCCGGCTAGCCCATATTAGTTTTCCACGGCGCTGGCGCGCCACCCGCAGAGCATGGAACCGGCTCGCAAGCCGCTGGCCGAGAGGCCGCGGAGCAGGCCATACCAGCGCACGCGCGGAACTGGCTCCGCCAGGCCGCTGAGTGCGCCCCTGGAGGGGGATGGGACTTCTACACGAAGTGAGAAGTCCAAACGGGGTGGTTTCGTTTCAGGGCCGGTCGAGTTCGACGATGCCGTCGACGAATTCCTTGATCGACTGTTGCGCCTTGGCCTCGATGGCCGTGAATTCCACCGGGTAGCCGTACTGCCCGTCGGCCTGCGGCACCACGCG
>CAJYRH010000196.1 GCA_913776795.1 uncultured Pseudorhodoferax sp.
CTTCGTCGAGAGCTACGCCTCCTTCGGCGGCACGTACCGCAACTGCGCCGGCGGCTCGTCCAACTGGGGTTCGTGGCTGACCAACGAGGAAATCCGCAGCAACGCCGTCAGCAGCGAAGGCAAGAAGCACGGCTACATCTTCGAGGTGCCGGCGGACACCAGCATGACCGCCGCCAACCCGTTGCCCATCGTCGGCATGGGACGCATGGCGCACGAGGCCAGCGCGCTCGACCCCGACACGGGCTACTGGTACCTCACCGAAGACCAGGGCAATGCCAACACGCTCTACCGCTTCCGTCCGAACAACCTGGACGGTGGCCTCAATTCGCTGCACGCCGGTGGCCGCCTGCAGGGCCTGAAGGTCAGGGGCGTCATGAACGCCGACATGCGCATGCCCACGCTGTGCCAGGAATTCGCCATCGAATGGGCCGACATCGCCGACCCGGACATGGACGGTGCCACGCTGGCCTCCGTCGTGGGCAACGTGTCTGCGGCAGGCCCCTACCTCCAAGCCTACGCCAACGGCGCAGCCATCTTCGGCGCCTGCGAGGGCTGCTGGGTCGCCAATGGCACGGTGTTCTTCACCGACAAGCAGGTGACGTCCAACCCCAACCGCGCAGGCCGCATCTGGGCGCTGGACCTGGCGAGCAACACGCTCAAGGCCATCCTGGTGAGCAATGACATCACCGTCGGCAACTCGCCCGACAACCTGTGCGTGAGCCCGCGTGGCGGCGTGCTGTTCAACGAAGACGGCAGCGGCACTGGCCTGAATGCCGCCGGCCAGCAGATCGCGGTGCCCGCGCAGCGCCTGATGGCGCTGAACCCCGATGGCACGACCTACGCATTCGCTGCCAACAACTACGACTGCACGGCGTCCGAGCTGGCCGCCGCCGGCAAGACCAACGGCGTCACCGGCAACCGCCGCAACACCGAATGGTGCGGCTCGGTGTTCAGCCCGGACGGCCGCGTGCTGTTCGCGAACCTGCAGGGCCCCGGCCTGACCGTGGCCATCACCGGCCCCTGGGCCAAGGGCACGCTCTGAGCCGCCCGCCGACACAAGCCACCAAGAAAGATCCCATGCACCTGTTCCAACACTTCGCGGCCGTGGCCGCCATCGCCGCCGGCGCCCTGTTCACAGCCCCGGCATCGGCCCTCGTGGTCTCCGGCTTCTCCGGCGGCGCCGGCAGCAGCGTGGACGACTACAGCACGGCCGGCCTGGCCTCGTTCGACCTGAACCTGGCCAGCCAGGCCCCGGCAAGGCTCACATTCACGCTGGAGGCCGGCGACGTCGGCAGCGCGCTGTCGTTCAACGCCATCGTCAACAACTTCTTCGGACTGGGCATCGAGCGCTTCGCGCTCACGCTGGGCGGTGGCACCACCTTCCTGTCCATCGGCAGCATGGGCGATGGCGGCTTCGGCTCCGGGCCACAGGCCAGCGGCACCGGCAGCATGGCGGTGGTCGAATTCGGCGCACCCGAGTACGTGTCCTTCACGGTCGGCGACCCGCTGGGCCAGGGCGGCAGCGACTGGCTGATCGACGTGTCGGGCCTCGGTGTCGGCGACAGCTTCACGCTGCAGATGTCCACCGTTCCCGAACCCGGGAGCCTGGCACTGCTGCTGCTGGGCCTGGCCGGCGCCGGCGCGGCGGTGCGTCGGCGTCGCTGAGCGGCAACGGGCGGGCACGGGGCCGCGCCACGCGGCCCTCACTGCGGCTGAAAGCCGCTGTCCTTGATGATCCTGGCCCAGGTCTTCGTATAGGCCTGCTCGCGGCTGTGCAGCTGCTGCGGCGACATGTAGCCCACCGTCAACCCCATGGCCGTGAGCTTCTCGCGCACGTCGGGCATGGCGATGACCTTGGCCACGGCGGCCGAGAAGCGGTCGATCGCGGCCTGCGGGGTGCCGGCCGGCGCGAAGATGCCGTAGTACGGCAGGTCCTCGAAGCCGGCCACGCCGAGTTCGGCGAAGGTCGGCACATCCGGCATGGCGGCCTGACGTGCGCTGCCGAGCACGCCGACCACACGGATCTTGCCGGCCTTGTGGTTCTCGATGAAATCAGGCACCGAGCCCACGCCCGCACCGATCTGGTTGCCCAGCATGTCGGCGATCATGGGCGCGCTGCCGCGGTAGGGTGCGGCCTGCAGGTCCATCTTGTACTTGTCGGCCAGCACCTTCACGAGGAACTCCGGCGTCGAGGCCGGCGCCGGGATGCCGATGGTGCCGCGCCCGCCCTGGGCCTTGAGCCAGTTCAGGTAATCGGGCATGGACTTGGCGGGCGTGCCGCCCGACACGGCCAGCGCATTCACGAATGTTGCGAAGCCGGCCACGGCAACGAAGTCCTTGGCCGGATCGAAGCCGGGATTCTTGACGACCAGCGGCAAGATGGAGACGGTGTGGTCGTGGGTCAGGAAGAAGGTGCTGCCGTCGGGCGCGGCGGTCTTCAGTGCATTGGCGGCGATCTGGCCGCCAGCGCCGGCACGGTTGTCGACGATCACGCTCTGCCCGAGCTCGCCCTGCAGCTTGTCGGCCAGGGTGCGCGCGATCACGTCGGTGCCACCGCCCGGTGGAAATCCGACCAGGATGCGCACCGTGAACTGGGCCTGGGCCAGGCCAGCAGCGCCCAGCAGGGCCGCCGTGGCCAGGGCCTGGGTGAGCCTGCGGCGCGTCGCAGAAGGCAGGATGGGTCGGTACATGGGGAACTCCTGGTGGGTGTGCGGGCAAAAAAGGCGAGAACGATACCAGAGCGGCCACGGGGAATCGCCGCGCTCCTACAGGGGCGCCGCGGGGGCTCAGGCACACTTGGGCGTCCAAGTTTTCGGGAGACCCGACGCATGCAAGTACACGTGAACACGACCGGATTGCCCAACAAGGAATCGCTGGACCGCTGGGCCGAGCAATACCTGCAGGACGAGCTGGCACGCTTTCGCCACGACATCACGCGCGTGGAGATGCATCTGTCCGACGAG
Organism: uncultured Pseudorhodoferax sp.; assembly: GCA_913776795.1. The sequence continues at coordinate 2,964 of CAJYRH010000196.1, forward strand.
AACGGCGGCAAGTCCGGCAGCGCTGACAAGCGCTGCACCCTGGAGGCGCGCCTCGCGCACCACCAGCCACTGGCCGTGCACCACGACGGCGACAGCCAGGACCTGGCTGTGCGCGGTGCCACCGACAAGCTCAAGCGCCTGGTCGAACACACGCTGGAGCGCGGGCGCGACAACCGCCACCGCGAGCGCGAATCGATCCGCAAGGACGGCGTGCCTGGCACCGACCAGGCCGACGCGGCCGCCCTGTGAGCCGCCACACCAAGAAGGAGGCCGACCT
>CAJYRH010000197.1 GCA_913776795.1 uncultured Pseudorhodoferax sp.
CGTAGCGCGCAGGCAGCGTCAGCGTGAAGGTGCTGCCTTCGCCGGCCTGGCTCTGCACGGTCAGCGTGCCGCCCAACAGGTGGGCCAGGTCGCGCGAGATCGACAGGCCCAGGCCCGTGCCGCCGTAGCGCCGGTGCGTGCTGCCATCGGCCTGGCGGAAGGCCTCGAAGATGAGTTCGTGCTGCTCGGGCGCGATGCCGATGCCGGTGTCGTGCACCGAGAGCTGGGCGCTGCCGTCGGGTCCGGCCGCCAGCGACAGCTCGACCTGGCCGCTGGCCGTGAACTTGATGGCGTTGGACAGCAGGTTCTTGAGGATCTGGCCCAGGCGCTGCGCGTCGGTCAGGATCTGCCGCGGCGCATCGGGCGCGATGCTGACCGACAGGCGCAGTCCCTTCTGCTCGGCGGTGGGCTGCAGGCTCTTGGCCAGGCCCTCCAGCAGGCCCGACAGACGCACGGTCTCGGCGTGCACCTCCACCTTGCCGGCCTCGATCTTGGACAGATCCAGGATGTCGTTGATCAGCGTCAACAGGTCGTTGCCGGCCGAGGAGATGGTCTGCGCGTACTTGACCTGCTCGTCGGTGAGGTTGCCGGTCTTGTTGTCGGCGAGCAGCTTGGCCAGGATCAGCGTGGAATTGAGCGGCGTACGCAGCTCGTGGCTCATGTTGGCCAGGAACTCGCTCTTGTACTGGTTGGAGCGTTCCAGTTCGGCCGCCTTGGTGCCGAGCACGTCCTGCGACTGCTGCAGTTCGTCCTTCTGCGCCTGCAGCTGCTGGGCCTGTTCTTCCAGCTGGGCGTTGCTCTGCTCCAGTTCGCTCTGTTGGACTTCCAGCTGTGCCTGCGATTCGCGCAGAGCACGGCCCTGTTCCTCCAGCTCCTCGTTGGACACGCGCAGCTCTTCCTGCTGGGCCTGCAATTCCTCGGCCTGGCGCTGGGTCTCCTCCAGCAGTTCCTCCAGGCGGGTGCGGTCGTGCGAGGTGCGCACGGCGATGGCGAGCATCTCCGACATGCGCTCGAGCAGTTGCTCGTCCACCGGCTGCAGCCTGCGCGCGAAGCCCAGCTCGACGACGGCGTGGACGCGACCGTCCACCAGCGCGGGTGCCACCAGCAGCTCGCGTGGGTCGGCGCTGCCCAGCGTGGAGTTGATCGGCAGGTAGCCGGCGGGCACGTCGGCCACGCGCAGCGTCCGCCGCTCCTTGGCGGCCTGGCCCAACAGGCCCTCGCCGGGCCGCACCTGGGCGCTGCCAGCCGGCGCGGCGAAGGCGGCCAGCCGGCGGAAGCTGCCGTCGCGCTCGGCCAGGTACAAGGCCCCCACCTGGGCGTCCAGGTAGCCCGCCAGGTAGCCGAGCACCTGCTCGCCGAGCGCGTCCAGCCGGTGTTCTCCCTGCACGCGTTCGGCCAGACCGGCCTGGCCGGCACGCAGCCAGACCGCATCCTCGCGCTGGCGGTGCTCGCGCACCGCGATGCCGGCCGAGACCAGGATCAGCACCAGCAAGGTGGCGGCGCCGCCGCCCTGCACGCGCGAAGAGTAGTCCACCGCCTCCTGCCAGTCGGCCTGGCGTGCGGTGCGCATGGCCACCTGCTCGCGCACGGCCTCCTCGGCCAGGGCGCGCAGCCCGTCCATGGCGTCCTTGCCGCGGTCGCTGACCACGATGGCCAGTGCCCCCGGCCCATCGCCGGAACGACGCAGCGCGATGGTCTGTGCCAGCTCTTCGAGCTTGAGGTCGGCGTAGCGCTGCAGCCGCTGCACGCGTTCGCGCTGCTGCGGGTTGTCCGACAGCATCTGGTTCAACTGCTGGAAGGTGGCTGTCAGGTTCACGCGCGCGTCCGTGTACGGGCGCAGATAGGGCTCCTGCCCTGTGATGAGGAAGCCGCGCTGGCCAGTTTCGGCGTCCTTCATCTGCGAGAGCAGCGCATTGAGCTGCTCGATCACGCGTGTGGCCTGCGTGACGCGGTCGGCTGTCGCGGCCCTGGTCTCCATGGCCCGGAACGAGAACCACGCAATGGCGGCCACGGCCGCGATCGCCACCACGAAGCCCGCCAGGCTTGCCGGCGGCAGGGGCCAACGCGAGCGCGCGCGGCCTGTCTCAACAGGGCGGATCGTGTTCACAGCCTGTGCCGATGGCGGCGGCAGGGCGCACGCGTGGCGAGGCAGGGCGGCTTGGGAGCGGTGGGCGTGGACATGGGCACGCGGATTCTAGAAACCGACACCCCGCATTCATGTAGGACCAGTCCTATGCCCGTGTCGGAAAGGAGCGGTGGCACGGGCGGCGACCGCAGAGGGGCCCTCTATACTGCGCCGCTGCCGCACCGCCCCACCGCCGTTTGCAAGGACCGCTTGCCATGACATCAGCAGAACAACATCCCGCGCTGGCCGCCGTGCTGGCGGTGCTGGCGCGCGAGACCCAGGCGCCGGTGGCGCCCGCCGTTCAGGCCGAGCTGGCCACCATCCTCGGCGCACGCCCAGACCTGCCGGCCGAGCTGGCGGTGGACCAGCGCGAAGTCACGATCGTCGTGGCCGACCTGCGCGGCTTCACGGCGCTGACGGCCACGCAGCCGGCCGGCACCATCGTGACCATGCTGAACCTGTGCCTGTCCAAGCTGTCGGAGGTGGTGTTCCGCTACGAGGGCGTGATCGACAAGTTCAACGGCGATTCGCTGACCGTGCTGTTCGGCGCGCCGACCGCGCGCGACGACGACGTGCTGCGCGCGCTGTGCTGCGCGGTGGAGATGCAGCTGGCCATGCGCGAGCTCAACAACCACTACCTGCGCCGCCAGATGCCGGAGCTGCACCTGGGCATCGGCGTGAACACCGGCATGGTGATGGCCGGGCGCTTCGGCAGCCAGGCGTATTCGGAGTACGCCGTGATCGGCAACCAGGTCAGCCTGGCGTCGCGCATCGAGTCGTTCAGCCTGCGCGGCCAGGTGCTGATCAGCGAGAACACCTATGCGCGCTGCAACGGCGTGGCCTCGGCCACCGAGCCCAAGGAAGTCTTCGTGGCCGGCAAGAGCTTGCCGGTCAAGGTGCGCGAACTCATCGCCATCGCGTCGCGGCGCCTGAAGGTGCCGCGCCAGGAATTCCGCCGCAGCCACCGCGTGGAGGTGCGCGTGCCCTGCAGCATGCGCCGCCTCGACAACGATCAGCCCGTGGGCGACGTGCAGCGCGCGCTGATCCGCGACGTGGGCTACCACGGCCTGCTGCTCGAGCTCG
>CAJYRH010000198.1 GCA_913776795.1 uncultured Pseudorhodoferax sp.
GTCGTCAACATCGGCGACCTGCTGATGCGCTGGACCAACGACCGCTGGGTGTCCAACGTGCACCGCGTCGTGAACCCGCCGGCCGAGGCGGGCGCCGCGGCGCAGCGCATCTCCATCGCCTTCTTCCACCACCCGAACTACGACGCGCTGGTGGAGTGCATCGCGCCGCCCGGCCAGGCCAAGTACCCGCCCGTGCGCTCGGGCGACTACCGCACCGGCAAGTACCAGCAGACACGCGTCTGAGCTTTCCCAAATACGTGGCACACCACATACGACGATGAACGCTCCCACCTCGCCCCATCTGCTGCAGCCGGCCGCCGCCGGCCAGGGCATCGGCCAGCCCGTGCAGCGCAAGGAAGACCAGCGCCTGCTGCTCGGCCGCGGCCAGTTCGTTGGCGACATCCGCATGCCCGACATGCTGGACGTGGCCTTCGTGCGGGCGCCGCTGGCGCACGCGCGCATCAACGGCATCGCCAAGCCCGCCGGGCTGGAGAACATGGTCTACACCATGGCCGACCTGCAGGGCGTACAGCCCATCATCGCGGCCTCGGCGCTGCCGGGCTTCAAGCGCTCGGTGCAGTGGCCGCTGGCGCACGGGAAGGTGCGCCACGTGGGCGAACTGGTCGCGGCCTGCGTGGCACCGTCCCGCGCCCGTGCGGAAGACATCGCTGCGCAGGTCGAGGTCGACTACGCCGAACTGCCCGTGCTGGCCGACATGCACGCCGCCATGGCGTCGGCCATGCGGCTCCACGAGGACTGGGCCGACAACGTGTTCGCCGAGACCCACGTCGACCGGCGCGTGGCGCAGGGCAGCGCGCCCACGCACACCGTGCGCCGCCAGCTGCGCACGTCGCGCCAGTGCATGGCGCCGCTCGAGGGCCGCGCCGTGCTGTGCTGGTGGGACCATCGGCTGGACCAACTCGTCATGTACTCGGCCGCCCAGCTGCCGCACATCAACCGCACGGGCCTGGCGGAATGCCTGGGCCTGGACCAGGGCCAGGTGCGCGTCATCTCGCCCGACGTGGGCGGCGGCTTCGGCTACAAGGGCCTGCTGCTGCCCGAGGAGATCTGCTGCGCCTGGCTGGCGTGCCACCTGGGCCGCCCGGTGCGCTGGCTCGAAGACCGGCGAGAGCAGCTTGGCGCCAACGCCAACTGCCGCGAGCACGCCTACGACATCGCGGTCGAGGTGGAGGCCGACGGCCGCCTCGTCGGCATCGAATGCGATGCGGTGGTGGATTCGGGCGCCTACTCGTCCTACCCCTTCAGCGCCTGCCTGGAGGCCGCGCAGGTCGGCTCCATCCTGCCCGGCCCCTATGTGATGGACTGGTTCCGCTGCCGCACGCGCTCGGCCGCGACCAACAAGCCGCCCATCCTGCCCTACCGCGGCGTGGCGCGCACGGGCGTGTGCTTCGCGCTTGAACTCATGCTGGACGCCGCCGCCCGCGACCTCGGCATGGAGCCCCATGTCCTGCGCGCGCGGAACCTGGTGCCGGCAGACGCCATGCCGTACACCAACATCACGAACAAGCTGTTCGACTCGGGCGACTACCGCGCGGCGATGGACCGCGCCGTCGCCGCACTCGACTGGCCCGCCTGGCGCGCGCGCCAGCGCGCCGCCCACGCCACGTCCGACGGCCGCGCGGCCACGCGCCGCATCGGCCTGGGCCTGGCGGTGTTCTGCGAGCAGGGCGCGCACGGCACCTCGGTCTACCACGGCTGGGGCATTCCCATGGTGCCGGGCTACGAGCAGTGCGCGGCGCGCTTCACGCCCGACGGCGTGCTGGAGCTGCGCCTGGGCGCGCACTCGCATGGCCAGGGCATGGAGACCTCGATGGCGCAGGTCGCGCACAGCGTGCTGGGCATCCCGCTCGCGCAGGTGCGGCTCGTGCATGGCGACACCGCGCAGTCGCCTTACTCCACGGGCACCTGGGGCTCGCGCTGCGCCGTGATGTCCGGCGGCGCCGTGGGCACGGCCGCCAAGGCGCTGGCCGAGCGCATGCGCGCCATGGCCGCCGTGCTGCTCGAAGCACCGGCCGACACGCTGCGCCTGCAGGACGGCAGCTTCTGCACCGCCGACGGCGCCAGCGCGTTGACGCTGGCCGAGGTCGCACGCACCTGGTACCGCGCGCCGCAGAAGATCCCGCCGGGCATCGACCCCGGCGGCCTGGAGATCGTGGTGGGCTACAAGACCCAGCCCGACACCGGCACCTTCAGCTACGCCTGCCATGCCTGTGCGGTCGAGGTCGACACCGCCACCGGCCAGGTGCGCCTGCTCGACTACGCGATCTGCGAGGACGGCGGCGTGCTGCTGAACCCCCTGATCGTCGAGGGCCAGCTGATTGGCGGCCTGGCGCAGGGCATCGGCACCGCGCTGTACGAGGAGATGCCGTTCGACGCCGAAGGACAGCCGCTGGCCTCCACGCTGGCCGACTACCTGTTGCCCGGCGCGGGAGAGATGCCGCCCCTGAAGGTCAGCCACATGGAAACGCCGAGCCCGCACAGCCTGTTCGGCCAGAAGGGCATCGGCGAGGGCGGGGCCATCGCGCCGCCGGCCGCCATCGTCAACGCGGTCAACGACGCGCTGTTCGCGCTGGGCGCCGAGCTGACCGAATGCCCGGCCAGTCCGGAGCGCGTGCTGGCGGCACTCGCCGCTGCAGGAGCGAAGGCATGAAAGCCGCGGCCTACACCCTGGAGCGGCCGGCCGCGCTGGCCGCCTTCAACGCACGCCTGGCCGATGGCGGCTGGGGCGTCAAGCCCATCGCTGGCGGCCAGTCGCTGGGCGCCATGCTGAACCTGCGCCTGGCCCAGCCCGAGACGCTGCTCGATCTGGACGTGCTGGCCGAGCTGCGCGGTGTGCACG
>CAJYRH010000199.1 GCA_913776795.1 uncultured Pseudorhodoferax sp.
GCGGTGACGCGCGCACCGGACTGCTGCAGCTCGCGCGGCGCGATCTGTGCCGCGCGCAGGGCTGCGGCCGGGTCCATTCCATAGCGCACATAGGCCTGCACGACAGCCTGGACGAAAGCCATTGGCGTGGCGGCGCGCGTGGTCGGCGGAGCGGGCGGGGATGGCATGGCGGCAAAGGAGGCGTGGCGCAATCTGCAACCATTGTGGCGTCAAATGGTCGCCCGGCCGGCGTAAGCTGTCGCGCTGCGCCCGCAACCCCTTCAGGAGACTGCCCCATGCCCGCCACCCCACTGCCCGGCCTCGATTTCGACCTTGGCGAAACCATCGATGCCCTGCGCCATGCCGTCGCCGAATTCTGCGCTGCCGAGATCGCGCCGCGCGCGGCCGCCATCGACCGCGACAACCAGTTCCCCAAGGACCTCTGGGCCAAGCTGGGCGCGCTGGGCCTGCACGGCATGACGGTCAAGGAGGAATACGGCGGCACGGAACTGGGGTACCTCGCCCACATCGTGGCCATGGAGGAGGTCTCGCGTGCCTCCGCGTCGGTAGGCCTGTCCTACGGCGCGCATTCCAACCTTTGCGTGAACCAGATCCACCGCAACGGCAGCGCTGCGCAGAAGGTTAGGTATCTGCCCAGGCTGGTCAGCGGCGAGCACGTGGGCGCGCTGGCCATGAGCGAGCCCAACGCGGGTTCCGACGTGGTCAGCATGAAGCTCAAGGCCGACAGGAAGGATGGCTACTACGTGCTCAACGGCGGCAAGATGTGGATCACCAACGGCGGCGATGCCGACACGCTGGTCATCTACGCCAAGACCGAGCCCGAAATGGGCGCGCGCGGCATGACGGCCTTCATCGTCGAAAAGGGATTCAAGGGCTTTACGGCCGGCACCAAGCTCGACAAGCTGGGCATGCGCGGCTCCAACACCTACCCGCTGTTCTTCGACAACTGCGAGGTGCCCGAGGAGAACGTGCTGGGCGGCGAAGGCATGGGCGCCAAGGTGCTCATGAGCGGGCTGGACTACGAGCGCGCGGTGCTCTCCGGCGGTCCGCTGGGCATCATGGCCGCCTGCATGGACGCGGTGATCCCCTACGTGCACGAGCGCAAGCAGTTCGGCCAGAGCATCGGCGAGTTCCAGCTCATGCAGGGCAAGATCGCCGACATGTACAGCACCTGGCAGGCCACGCGCGCTTACGTGTACGCGGTGGGCAAGGCATGCGACCGCAACGACCACGCACGCAGCTTCCGCAAGGACGCGGCCGGTGCCATCCTGTACTCGGCCGAGAAGGCGACCTGGATGGCCGGCGAGGCGATCCAGACGCTGGGCGGCGTGGGCTACACCAAGGACTTCCCGGTCGAGCGCCTGTGGCGCGACGCCAAGCTCTACGAGATCGGCGCAGGCACGAGCGAGATCCGCCGCATGCTGATCGGCCGCGAGCTGTTCGCCGAGACGGTCTGATCGATGGGCTGGCAGCCCCGGCCGCTCGCCGTCAGGACGGCCTGATCCTCAGGGCACCAACGGCCGCAGGATGCCCAGGGCGTAGGGCAGGCTCAGCATGCCGCAGAGGGTGGACAGCGTGACGAGACCGGCCACGTAGGCTCCGTTGTGGCCCATGCGCGCGGCAAGCACGTAGCAGCTCGAGGCGGTGGGCAGGGCGGAGAAGACCATCAGCACGGTGGCCTGCACGGCCGGCAGCTCGAGCAGCAGCACCAGACCGAACGCCGCCAGCGGCAGCAGCAGATGGCGCACGGCCAGCAGGCCCGTCCCCAACGCCTTGGCCCGCGCCAGCGGACCGAACTGCATGCCGGCTCCGGCTGCCATGAGACCCATGGCGACGGAGGACGCGCCGATGCGGGTGGCGGTCGGCTCGATCCACTCCGGGATGCGCACACCCGCCAGATTGGCGGCCAGGCCGGTGGCCGTGGCCCCGATCAGCGGGTTGCGCAGCAGTTCGCGCCCGAAGTTCGCGCTGGCGCCGCGCGCCATGGGCCACACGGCCGCGATGTTGAAGACCGGCACGCACACCGCGATCAGCACTGCCATGGCCAGCGCTCCCGGTGCACCGGCCAGCCGCTCGGCCAGCGGCAGCGCGATGAAGGAGTTGAAGCGGAACGCGATCTGCGCGGCGCCCGCATGCTCGCGCCGCTCCACATGTCTCGCCAGCCCCGGCCAATACGGCAGGCTGTAGGACAGTGCGATGCCGCAGGCCGCGAGGAGAAGGCCGGCCAGGATCAGGTCCGAGGTGGCCGCAAAGTCGATGCGCGAACGCAGCACCGACTGGAACAGCAGCACTGGAAACAGGACGTAGTAGACGAGCTTCTCGACCTGGCCCCAGACCTCGCGGTTCATCGGCGTGTAGCGGCACAGGAGGAACCCGATCAGGATGAGCGAGAAATCGGGAAGCAGCAGTTGCGCGTAGTTCACGGGGCAGGGCGCACGGCGGCGAGGGGGCGCCCGAGAATACCAGCGGTACACAAGGGCATGCCCGGGGGCGCCGCTGGCACGCCGACTTCTATAATTTTTGGGCCTGGCCACGAGCCAGCGGCCGTCCACCGATCCACCCCCAGCGGAGAACTTCCTTGATGCAACGCCGTTCCGTCTTCACCCTGGCCTTGCTGGCCGCCGCCAGCTCGGCCTTCGCCCAGTCCTATCCGAACAAGCCGGTCAAGCTGGTCGTGCCGTTCGAGATCG
>CAJYRH010000200.1 GCA_913776795.1 uncultured Pseudorhodoferax sp.
CAGGTCCAGGTCCATGTCGAGCATCGGCCCCGCAGTGGTGGCGGTCGCCAGCGACGCGGCCGCCTGCGGCGTCGTGCCGAAGCTGCTGCGGTCCGCCGGCGCCGGCACGATGGGTGCAACCACTCCAAAGCCCGAAGGCGACCGCGTGCCGCCCGCCGGCACGAACACATCCTGTGCCACACCGTACAGCATCAGCAGGTCGCGGTAGGCCGCCAGGTCCAACGGCCGGCCGGTATCGTCCGGATGACGCAACAGGTTGGCCTCGATCGTATCGAGCACGCGCACATGCCCCCACACCGTCTCGATGCTCAACAACGTGGCGGGATAGTCCTCCAGCGCCAGGCCTTCGTCTGCGTAGGCGGCGAAGTTCGGCACGTGGGCATTAAAGCGGCGTTCAAAACGCGCGCGCAGTGCGTTGAAGTCGTCCTTGCGGCCCTGTTGGTGGTAGATGCCGAACAGCTCGAGGAAGGCCAGAGGGCTCATGTCCTGGTGTTCGTCCAGGTGCTGCTGAAGCACGTCGATGGCCTGCTCGTACTGCCCCAGGGAGACGAAGAAGTCGGCATGCTGTTGCACGTCGACGAACTCGTCCGGCCGCACGGGCCTGGAAGCGTCCACGCGCGCCGCCCTGTCGTGCGCGAAGACAGCGGCCGCCATGGCGCCGGTGTCTACGGCCGAGGGGCGGCCCATGTCCAGCGCAGAGGCAGGTTCGCTGTCGAGGAACTCATCTGCCAGCGACGGCCTGGAGACGACAGGGGCGCGTGCCACGGGCGCCGGTGCGGCCGGCATCGGCGTTGACAGGACCGCGGCGACGGGCGCGGCGGCGACGGAGACGGCCGCTCCGCCGCTCCACTGCGCAGCGGCCACTGCAGCCTGGCGCGCACGCTGCCAGAAATACGCGGCCAAGGCCACCACGAGCACCAGCAATCCCAGCAGCCCATAGACCAGGAGGATGTCGACGCGTCCGCTCTCGGCCTCGTCGAGCCTGCGCTCCGCACGCTCCAGGCGCGCGCGCAGTTCGCGCTCGGCCGCGCTGGGCTCGGTCGCCTGCCTGCGTTCGACCGCCTGCTGTGCCTCGAGTGCCTGCAGGCGTTGCTTGTCGCGGACGATCTCTTCCGGTGTCGTGCGCAGAGCGCGCCACATGGCCGCCACGGCTTCCCGTTGTGCAGCGTCGTCGATGACCTGCGAGTTCAGTGCCGGACTCGGTTGCATGCCTGCAACTGGTGCAGCCGGCGCATCCAGGGTCAAGCGGGGCGCGCCTGCCGCGGCGGCCGATGCCGGCGCCTGTGCCCTGGCCGCCGCGCGCGGCGCAGGGAGGGCTTTGGGCGCTGTGGCTTGCGCTGGTGCCCGTGCCGGTGCGGGCGGACGCGCCGTCGCCCTTGGCGCGGGGCGTGGCGCTGGCGGAGCCGGTGCGGGACGCACGGTTTCGACAGGTGGCAGTGGCGCGGTCGCAACACGTGGCACCACGGCTGACGGCGCAGGTCCCGAGGCAGCCAGGTCCACAGGTCCAGCCGCTGCCTTCAGTTCCGCAGGAAACTCAGGGAGAAACTCGTAGCGCCGCGTTGCGCCCTGTCCGCACAACGCGTGCAGCACGACCCCTACGACAGGCTCGTCGACGATGGCGTTCGAGCGGATGCGCAGCACCGCGTCCTGGCTGCCGGCGGCAGGCGCCTGCACCACGAGGCGCACACGCGAGGACTCCAAAAGCGTGTCGCCATGGAACACCTCGACACGGAAACATTGGGCGGTCGCATCGTCGGCCTGGTCGACCCGCACTTCGACCGCCAGGCTCAGAGGCTGGCCCAAGACCACGTTGCCACGTGCGCGTCCCAGGCTCAGTGCCGAACTGCCGACCGCCACCCCTAGCAGCCCCAGCCCCACCAGCTTGTGTTGTAGTTTCACAGTGAGTGCTTATGCGTCTTTCGCGCACCATACCACTCGGATCGGCGCGTCATAATTGATCGATGGACACAGCATATCGCGTCGTTGGCGTCGTTGGCGCCGGCGCAATGGGCCGCGGAATCGGCCAAATTGCAGCACAGGCGGGTAGTACCGTCAAACTCTTTGACGTCGTGCCAGGTGCCGCTGCGCGGGCACGTGAGGCCGTGTATGCACAGTGGGATAGGCTGCACGAAAAAGGTCGATTGGACACACGGGTATTGCAATCGCAGCGCATTGCCCTCCTGACGGTTGCCTCTCTCGCAGATTTGGCCGACTGCGACCTCGTCATCGAGGCCATCGTCGAACGGTTGGACGTGAAGCAGGCTCTGTTTGCAGAACTTGAAGGCATCGTCCGTCCCGAGGCGGTGCTGGTCAGCAACACGTCCTCGTTGTCGATCACCGCCATCGCTGCGGCGCTCAAACATCCGCAGCGGGTGGCCGGGTACCACTTCTTCAACCCCGTGCCGCTCATGAAGGTGGTCGAGGTCATCGCCGGGCTCAAGACCGATCCCGCCGTATGCGATGGCCTCACGCGCTACGCCCGCGCGATGGGCCACACCCCGGTCCAGGCTGCCGACACCCCGGGCTTCATCGTCAACCATGCGGGGCGCGGCTACGGCACCGAGGCGCTGCGCATCGTCGGTGAATCGGTGGCCGATTTCGCCACCATCGACAGCATCCTCAAAGACCAGGTCGGCTT
>CAJYRH010000201.1 GCA_913776795.1 uncultured Pseudorhodoferax sp.
GCCGGGGTAGCGTCTGCGGCAGGCGCGCAAGGTCTCGGGCGTGAAGGCGTGGGCCGCGGCCGAGCTCGTGAAGCCGACAGACAAGGGCCCGTGCTGGCCGTCGCTGAGCGAAAGCATGCGCGCGCGCATGGCGTCGAAGTCGGCCAGCAGGCGGCCGGCCTCGTCCTGCAGGCGCTGGCCGGCATCGGTCAGTCGCACGCCGCGCGGGTGGCGCTGGAACAGCGGCATGCCCAGTTCGGTCTCCAGCGCCTTGATCTGCTGGCTCAGCGGCGGCTGCTGCATGCCCAGTTCTTCCGCGGCGCGGGTGATGTGGCCGGCGCGTGCCACGGCCAGGAAGTAACGGAGCTGGCGCAAGTCCATACGTTCATCATATCGAGCGAAGACGGAACGGGTCTTTGCCATCTGTGCGCACGATACCTACGATCCGCGCCTCTTGCCAACGACCACCGGAGACACCCCCATGCAAGTGCTTTCGCATCCCCTCGGCCGCCTGTCCTTCGCCATGGCCGGCGCCCTGTTGCTCGGTGCCTGTGGCGGCAACGACGATGGCGACAGAGAGGCGGCCCCGCAGGCCGCCACCTGCCCTTCGGCCGTGCCGGCCACCGCCCGCTGCCTGCAGGGCCAGGACTCCGCCGGTGCCTACTACCTGATCGCCATGCCGCAGGACTGGAACGGCCACCTGGTGCTGCACGCGCACGGTGGCCCCAGCCTGGAGGCGCCCACCATGGAGCGCGCCACGGAAGACCTCACGCGCTGGGCCATCATGGTCAAGGCGGGCTATGCCTGGGCCGGCTCGACCTTCCGCCAGGGCGGCGTGGAAGTGCGCGCCGCCGCCGAGGACACCGAGCGGCTGCGCCACATCTTCCGCGACCACGTGGCCAAGCCGCGCCGCACCATCCTGCACGGGCAGTCCTGGGGCGCCGGCGTGGCGGCCAAGGCGGCGGAAATGTTCACCGCCGAGACCGTGGGCAGCCAGCCGTACGACGCCGTGCTGCTGACCAGCGGGGTGCTGGCCGGCGGCACGCGCTCGTACGACTTCCGCACCGACCTGCGCGTGGTCTACCAGTACCTGTGCAACAACCATCCGCGGCCGAGCGAAACGCAGTACCCGCTCAACATCGGCCTGCCGGCGGGCGTGACGATGGCGCAGTCCGACCTCAATGCGCGCACCGCCGAATGCCTGGGCCTGAACCTGCCGGCCGCGCAGCGCACGCCCGCGCAGCAGGCCAAGGTGGACACCATCGCCCGCGTGGTCCGCATCCCGGCCTCCGCCATCCAGGCGCACCTGAACTGGGGCACCTTCCACTTCCAGGACGTGGTGGCCAAACGCACCGGCGGCGCCAGCCCCTTCGGCAACACCGGGGCGGTCTACAGCGGCTCGGCCGACGATGCGGCGCTCAATGCCGGCGTGCTGCGCTACCGCGCCGATCCCGCGGCCGTGCAGCGCTTCGGCGCCGACACCGACCCCACGGGCCGCATTCCGGTGCCCGTGCTGAGCACCAAGTGGATCAGCGACCCGACCGCCTTCGTCGAGCTCGACGCCTACTTCAAGCAGACCATGGAGAACGGCGGCAGCGGCGCGCGCCTGGTGCAGACCTTCACCCGCGAGGGCACGCACAGCTACATCAGCGACCCGACCTACCCGGCGCTGCTGGCTGCGCTGCTGCGCTGGGTGGAGCAGGGCACCAAGCCCACGCCCGCGGAAATCGCGCAGCAGTGCCCGGGCTTCGAGGCGCAGTTCGGAGCAGGCTGCACCTTCGCGCCGGACTATGTTCCGGCGGCGCTGGACACGCGCGTGGTGCCGCGCGACAGGCCCTGAGACCGACGGTGGCGCATGACCCGGGTCACTCGCCGTCGGGCACGTACATGTAGCCCACGCTGCGCACCGTCTTGAGCACGCGGGGCTTGTCCGGGTTCAGCTCGATCTTGCGGCGCAGCCGCATCACGCGCAGGTCGATCGAGCGGTCCAGCGCGTCCCAGCTGCGGTTGTGGCCGTGGCTCATGATCTGGTCGCGGTTCAGCGGGCGGTTCGGGTGGCGTGCGAACAGCGCCAGCAGATCGAACTCGGTGGCCGACACCGGCACCTCGCTGCCGTCGTCGCAGCGCAGCAGCCTGCGCGCATCGAGGTCGAGTTCGCACAGGCCGAAGCGCGCGCGCCGCGGGTGGGTTCCCGGCGCCGCGGCCGGGCCGGGCGCGAGCCGGCGCAGCAGGTTGCGCAGCCGCGCCAGAAGCTCGCGCGTCTCGAAGGGCTTGGTCACGTAGTCGTCGGCGCCGACCTCCAGGCCGACGATGCGGTCCACCGCATCGGACGCGCCGGTCAGCATGACCAGGCCCACGCGCGGGTGCGTCTCGCGCAGCCAGCGCGCCAGCGACAGGCCGCTCTCGCCGGGCATGTTCACGTCCACCAGCACGAGGTGGGGCACGGCCGTTGCGATCAACGCGCGGGCCTGGACGGCATCGGCCGCCGTGCGCACGTCGAAATTGTTGTGAACGAAGTAGCGCGCCAGCGCATCGCGCAGCGCGGCTTCGTCGTCGACCACCAGCAGCCGCGGCCGGTTGGCGCTGTCCAGCGGCTCCATCTGCGGCTCTCCTTGTAAGGGAAGGGACGCGCGAATTGTAGGGTCGCCATGCGCTATGCTGACCCGCCCCAGCACCGGCCCGTGTCCACCATGCCCGCCGATCTTCCCGCCATTGCGGGCCTCGCCGCCCAGCTCATCGCGCATACGCGGGATGGCGTGCTCGCCACCGATGCGGCCGGCTGCCTGGTCGAGTGCAACCCGGCGGCCGAGCGGCTGCTCGGCTGGCCGCGCTGCGAGGCGTTGGGCCGGCCGTTGGCCGAGCTGCTGTTGCCGGCCCGCGCCGAGGACCTGCACGCCAGCGGCCTGGCGAACTACCTGCGATCGGGCGCCACGCGCGGGCTGGACGGCCTGCTCGAACTCGAGGTGCTGCGGCGCGACGGCCAGCCGATCACGCTCGAACTGTCCGTGTTCGCCTTGCCGGACGGTGCCGTTGCGGGGCTGTTCCTGCGCGACGTGTCCGAGCGCCAGTCCACCCAGCGGGCGCTGCGCCAGTCCGAAGCGCGCTACCGGGCGCTGGTCGAGCATCTGGTGTTGGGCATGGCCGTCATCCAGCATGGCCGCGTCGCTTTCTGGAACGCCCGCGCGCTCGCTCTCATGCGGCTGCGCGCCGACGAGGTGGATGGCGCCGACTACCTGCAGTGGCTGCATCCTCAGGACCGCGGCCTGGTGGCCCTGCGCCAGCAGGCGCGCCAGCGCGGCGACCAGGCCGAGCACCACTACGAACTGCGCCGGCTGATGCCCGACGGCGAGGTGCGCTGGCTGGACGTGCATGCCACCGTCGTGCCCTGGGGCGGCGAGCCAGCGACCATGGTGTTCTTCTCCGACATCACCGAGGCCAAGGCCACGCGCGCGGCGCTGCATGCCTCCGAGGAGCGTTTCCGCGCCGTGCTGGAGCACCTGACCGAGGGCATGGTCGTGATCCAGGACGAGAAGGTCGTCTATGCCAACCCACGCGCGGCGCAGATCGTGGACATGCCGCTGTCGCAGATGCAGCAGGCCGGCTTCCTCACGCGCGTGCATCCGGACGACCATGCGCTGGTGCTGGAGCGCCAGCGCAGCCGGCTGGCCGGCGGACATCCGCCCGACCACTACGAGCTGCGCCTGCTGCTGCCCGGCGGCGTGGTGCGCTGGATCGCCATTGGCGTGGCCGTCGTGCCCTGGGGCGGCGCGCCGGCTGCGCTGACTTTCTTCACCGACATCACCGAGCGCAAGACCATGCTGGAGGAGATCAGCGTCTCGGAGCAGCGCATGCGCGCGGTCGTGGAGCATGCCGGTGAGGGCACGCTGGTGGTCATCGAGGAAGATCGCCCGGTGTTCGTGAACCTGCGCGCGCTGGAGATCATGCGCCTGACGCGCGAGGAGCTGGACCGGCGCGGCTACCTGCAGCTGCTGCATCCCGACGACCGCGCCATGGTGGTGGACCGGCGACGGCGCCGGCTGGCCGGCGAGCCGGTGGACAGCCGCTACGAGGTCCGGCTGCAGGGCGGCGACGGCGTGCAGCGATGGATCGAGATGGGCACGACCATCGTGCCCTGGTCGGGGCAGCGGGCCACGCTGACCTTCTTCGCCGATGTCACCGAGCGCAAGCTGATGCTGGAGACGCTGCACCGCTCCGAGGAGCGCTACCGTGCCGTGGTCGAGCATGTGGGCGAGGGCATGGTGGTGGTGCAGGACGAGCGCTTCGTGTTCGTCAACGAACGCGCGCTGCAGATCGCCCGTCGCACGCGCCAGTCCCTGCTCGGACAGAGCTTCATCGACCCCGTGCACCCGGACGACCGCGCCATGGTGGCCGAACGCCAGCGCCAGCGCGTGGCCGGCATGCCCGTGCCCGACCGCTACGAACTGCGCCTGCTGCACGAAGGCGGCAGCACCACCTGGATCGAGATCGGCGTGACGCAGGTGCCCTGGGAGGGCAAGAGCGCCTCGCTGGGCTTCTTCTCCGACGTCAGCAGCCGCAAGGCGCTGGAGGCCAGGCTGCGCGAGACGCTGGCCGAGCGCGAGACCATCCTGGAGAATTCGCGCGTGGGCATCGCCTTCCTCACGCAGGAGCGCCAGCTGCGGTGGGCCAACCGTGCCATGGGCCGCATCTTCCGCACCGACCGTGCACTGCGCAGCACGCCGAACTGGGGCGAGGTGGCGTTCGACACCCTGTTCCCCACGCCGGAAGACCACAGCCGCACCACCGCGGCCATCGCCACACGCATGGCCGCGCGGCAGCCCTACGAGGCCGAGCTCCAGCTGCGCCGGCGCGACGGCGCACTGTTCTGGGCCTCGGTCACTGGCACGGCCGTCAGCTCCAGCGATGTCAGCCGCGGCACAGTCTGGACCGTCATGGACGTCACCGAGCGCAAGGAGCTGGAGGTCGCGTTGCAGCGCACCCTCTCCGAGCGCGAAGCCATCTTCGCCAGCGTGCTGGTCGGCATCGCGTTCAACGTGAATCGGCACATCCGCTGGGTCAACGACAAGTTCCTGGAAATCATGGGCTACAGCCGCGAGGAGCTGACCGGCCAGCCCTCGCGCATGCTGTACCCGGACGACGAGAGCTACCAGCGCGAAGGCCTGCTCACGGCCGAGCACCTGCGCCGCGACGGCCACTACACCAGCGAACGCCAGATGGTGCGCAAGAACGGCGAGCGCATCTGGGTGCAACTGGCCGGCCGCTGCGTGTTCGGCCGCAACCCCGAGGCCGGCGCGATCTGGACCTTTCTGGACATCACCGACCGCAAGCGCGCGGAGGACGACATCCGCGCCGCGCTCGTGCGCCAGCAGGAACTCAACGTGCTGCGCTCGCGCTTCGTGGCCATGACCAGCCATGAGTTCCGCACGCCGCTGGCCACCATCATGTCATCGGCAGAACTGATCGCGCACTACGGCGAGCGCCTGGAGGAGGGCGAACGCCAGGAGACACTGCAGGGCATCGTCGACGGTGTGCAGCGCATGACCGGTATGCTGGACCGGATGCTTCTGATCGGCCGGGCCGATGCCCAGCTGCTCGAATGCCGCCCGCAGCCGCTGGACCTGGCCGCCCTGTGCCGGCACTGCGCCGAGGACGCCCGCAGCCAGTACCCGGAGCGTGCGGCCGACATCGTCGTCTCCTACTGCAGCGCCCGCAACGAAGGCCAGTTCGACGAACGCCTGCTGCGCCATGTGCTCGGCAACCTGCTGTCCAATGCCGTCAAGTACTCGCCGCAGGGCGGCCAGGTGTGCCTGCGGGTGGGCGACGACGGGCCACGCCGCGTGTTCGAGGTGAGCGACCACGGCATCGGCATCCCGCAGGCCGAGCAGGCGCACCTGTTCGAGACCTTCCACCGTGCCAGCAACGTGGGCGCGATCCCGGGCACCGGGCTGGGCCTGGCGATCGCCAAGAAGGCCGTGGAGGCCCATGGCGGCAGCATCGAAGTCGTCAGCGCCACGGGCCGGGGCAGCTGCTTTCGGGTGGTGCTGTGAGCGCTGCGCAGGTGGCCGGCGCCAGCATCCTGGTGGCCGAGGACGAACCGGACATCCGCGCCAACCTGCAGCGCCTGCTGCGCCTGGAGGGCTACCGCGTGACCGTGGTGGCCGATGGCCAGGCGGCACTGGCCGTGCTGCAGCTGCAGCAGCCCGACCTGCTGTTGACCGACGCCATGATGCCGGAGCTCGACGGCGAGACCCTGGTGCGCGCGCTGCGTGCCGACGCCCGCCATGCGCGCCTGCCCGTGTTGCTGCTGACCGCGCGCGCCGACGCCGAGGACCACGCGCCGGCCTGCAGTGCCCGCGCGTGGTCCTCGGCGTCGGCGCGCGCGGTCAGCAGCAACACGGGCAGGCGCGCATGGCGGGCGTCGGCACGCAGCGCGCGCACCAGGGTCTCGCCGTCGAGCTCCGGCATCATGGCGTCGGT
>CAJYRH010000202.1 GCA_913776795.1 uncultured Pseudorhodoferax sp.
TACGCGGAACACGCCAAGGAAATGGGCTTCACTGGCCGCGAGCCTCCCTTCTTCTTCTGCATCTGCGAGGACCAGATGTAGCCACCGAGTGCGCCGACGCCCGCGCCGATGGCCGCGCCACGGCCCTGGCCGATCAGCGCGCCGACGCCGGCACCCACGCCCGCGCCGACGGCAGTGCCCTTCTGGGATTCGCTCATGTTGGCGCAGCCGCCCAGGGCCAGACCCAGCGCGACGACGACAGCGCCCATGCGCGGAACCGTACAACGGTGAAACGAAGAGCGGGGGGAACGGGTGAAGGTCATGACAGACTCCTGTTGTTGTGGACGATGGTGGCATGGCACACCGGGCAGGCCGGCATGCCGATGGCGATGTGCTACCAGTTGTACCGGCAGCCGTCGGCACAGCCCAGCCACCGCTGCGCCGTCGCGTTGTCGGACAGGGCCGCATGCACGAGTGGCCGGCGCGTGGCACACTGCCGCGCGCATCACCACGGCCCGCAGCGTGGGCCCGTTTCCAGTAGAAAGGTTGCGATGAGCTTCGTCTTCCCCTCCTCCCCCATCGTCGCCGTCCCCGTTGTCGGCCAGACCGCCGCCTTCCCCGTGCACCGCGTCTACTGCGTCGGCCGCAACTACGCGGAACACGCCAAGGAAATGGGCTTCACTGGCCGCGAGCCTCCCTTCTTCTTCATGAAGCCGTACGACGCCGTGGTCCCTGTGCCTGCCGGACAGACCGGCACCATCGCCTACCCCAGTCTGACCAAGGACCTGCACCACGAGATCGAGCTCGTGGTGGCCATCGGCACGGGCGGCAGCAACATCTTGGCGGCCGACGCGCACAAGCACATCTTCGGTTACGCCGTGGGTCTGGACATGACGCGCCGCGACCTGCAGGGCGAGATGAAGAAGCAGGGCCGCCCCTGGTGCATCGGCAAGGGCTTCGAACAGTCTGCCCCCATCGGTCCCATCACGCCCGTGGCCCAGGCCGGCGATGTGGAAAAGGCCGAGATCTTCCTGCAGGTCAATGGCAAGGACCGCCAGCGCAGCGACGTCTCCAAGCTGATCTGGAACATCGCCGAGACCATCGAGCACCTGTCGGCCGCCTGGACGCTGCAACCCGGCGACCTGATCTACAGCGGCACACCCGAAGGCGTTGCGGCCGTGGTGGCAGGTGATGTGCTGTCGGGCGGCGTGGCTGGCCTGGAAAGCCTCACGGTCAAGATCACCGGCTGATGCCGCCCATGGAGTGCGCGACGCAACGGTCTTCCGTGCCCTCCTCAGTACACTGCGCCGCCATGAGCTTTCGCCCCCCACTCAAGCACTGTCGCAACTGCGGCACCGCCGTGGTCTACCGCGTTCCCGACGACGGCGATACCAAGGAGCGTGCGGTCTGCCCGGCCTGCGGCCAGATCCACTACGAGAACCCGCTGATCGTCGTCGGTACGGTGCCCGTGCTGGACGAGCGCGTGTTGCTGTGCAAGCGCAACATCGAGCCCCGCTGGGGCAAATGGACGCTGCCGGCCGGCTTCATGGAGCTGGGCGAAACCACCGCCCAGGGCGCCGCGCGCGAGACGGACGAAGAAGCCGGTGCGGCCTACGAGATGGGCGAGCTGTTCAGCCTGCTGAATGTGGTGCGCGTCGGGCAGGTCCACATGTTCTACCGGGCGCAACTGCTGCACGATCGCTTCGATCCCGGGCACGAGACCATCGAGGCACGGCTGTTCCACGAGCACGAGATCCCGTGGGACGAGATCGCGTTCAAGACTGTGCGCGAAACGTTGCAGTGGTTCTTTGCCGACCGCAAGGCGGGCCGCTACGGCCTGCACCAGATGGACATCGCATAGCGGCGCCTGCCGCCACGCGCACTGCGCTCACTCGCCCAGGTAGGCTGCCCGCACTTTGGGATCGGTGAGCATGGCCTTGGCCTGCCCGCTCATCGTGATGATGCCGGACTCCATCACATAGGCACGGTCTGCGATGGCCAGCGCGCGGCTGGCGTTCTGCTCCACCAGCATGATGGTCACGCCCTGGGCATGCACGTCGCGCACGACCTCGAAGATCTTGTCCACCATGATGGGCGACAGCCCCATGGACGGCTCGTCCAGCAACAGCACCTTGGGCCGGCTCATGAGTGCGCGGCCCATGGCCAGCATCTGTTGCTCGCCGCCGGACATGGTGCCGGCCAGCTGGTCCTTGCGTTCGCGCAGACGCGGGAAGATGCCGAACATCTTCTCGATGTCCTTGGCGATCTCGGACGTGTCGCTGCGCGTGTAGGCGCCCATCTGCAGGTTCTCGGTGATGGTCATGCGCGCGAACACGCCGCGGCCTTCCGGCACCATGGCCAGGCCCTGCTTCACCAGATCCCAGGCGCCCTGCCCCTGCACGCGCTTGCCCAGGTAGTCGATCTGGCCGCCACTGGCCGGCAGGGTGCCGGTGATGGCCTTCATGGTCGTGGTCTTGCCCGCGCCGTTGGATCCGATCAGCGAGACCAGCTCGCCCTCGCGCACTTCGAAATCGATGCCCTTGACGGCCTGGATGCCACCGTAGGCGACCTGCAGGCCCTGGACTTTCAACAAGACGGTCATCTCAATGCGCTCCCGTGCCGAGGTAGGCCTCGATCACCTTTTCGTTCTTCTGCACTTCGGCCGGCGTTCCCTGGGCGATCAGCTTGCCGTAGTCGAGCACGGTCACGCGGTCGCACAGGCCCATGACCAGCTTCACATCGTGCTCGATGAGCAGGATGGTGCGGTTGTCTTTGCGGATGCGGTCGATCAGCTCGCGCAGCTGCACCTTCTCGGTGGCGTTCATGCCGGCGGCCGGCTCGTCCAGCGCGATCAACTGCGGGTCCGTGGCCAGCGCGCGCGCGATCTCCAGCCGCCGCTGGTCGCCGTAGCTCAGCGTGCGCGCCTTGTAGTCGGCCAGGCGGCCGATGCCGACATAGTCGAGCAGCTCCTGCGCGCGCTTGGCGATGGCCTCTTCCTCAGCCTTGAAGCCGCCGGTGCGGAAGATCGCGCCCAAGAGGCCCGAGCGCGTGCGCACGTGGCGGCCCACCATGACGTTCTCCAGCGCCGTCATCTCGGCGAACAGCCGGATGTTCTGGAAGGTGCGCGCGATGCCGGCCTGCGCGACCTCGTGCACGGCCGTGGGCTTGTAGGGCTTGCCGGCCAGTTCGAAGCTGCCACTGTCGGGCGTGTACAACCCCGTGATGACGTTGAAGAAGGTGGTCTTGCCGGCGCCGTTGGGGCCGATCAGGCCGTAGACCTGGCCGCGCTCGATCTTCATGCCCACATCGCTGAGGGCCTGCAGTCCGCCGAAACGCTTGGAAATGCCGCTGACGTTGAGAACCGTGTCTGCCATGTCCGCCTCGCTTCAAGGGTTGATGGACATGGGGCGGCCCGCTGCGCCGGGCACTGCATCGGCCGGCGTGTCCACGCCGGGGGTGATGGCCTGCGCCGAACCGGGCACCGGGTCGGGCGCCATCTTCTTGTTCAGCGACTTGCCATGTTCGGGCGCAGGCCACAGGCCACGCGGGCGCGACAGCATCACCACGATCATCGCAAGCGCGATCAGCAGCTGGCGCAGGATGGCGGCATCCAGCCGGCCGCCGGTCAGCTCCTGCAACGGGCTGGCCAGGTAGCGCAAAACCTCGGGCAGGGCCGACAACAGCACCGCGCCCAGCACGACGCCGGGCAGGTGGCCGATGCCACCCAGCACGACCATGGCGACGATCATGACCGACTCCATCAGGCTGAACGACTCGGGCGAGACGAAGCCCTGGAAGGCCCCGAACATCGAGCCGGCCACGCCGCCGAAGGCCGCGCCCATGCCAAAGGCCAGCAGCTTCATGTTGCGCGTGTTGATGCCCATGGCCTTGGCCGCGATCTCGTCCTCGCGGATGGCCATCCAGGCACGGCCGATGCGCGAGACCTCCAGCCGGTGGCAGACGATGATGCTGACCACGACGAGCACCAGGAACAGGTAGTAGTACAGCGTGACGGAGGGCAGCGTGAAGTCGCCGATCTTGAGTGAACGCCCCAGGTCCAGGCCGAACAGCTTGACCGAGTCGATCTGGTTGATGCCCTTCGGGCCATTGGTGATGTTGACGGGGTGGTCCAGGTTGTTCAGGAACACGCGGATGATCTCGCCGAAGCCCAGCGTCACGATGGCCAGGTAGTCGCCGCGCA
>CAJYRH010000203.1 GCA_913776795.1 uncultured Pseudorhodoferax sp.
CGGCCGCCTCGCGGTCCATGTACGGACGCAGCTTGCCGAGGTCGTCGGCCCGCTGCGCGGCGCTCTGCAAGACACTGGTCATGGCAATGACCTGGGTGTGCACGCGGCGCTGGATGTGCAGCCGGCCAATGCCCACGCCGCGTGTTTCCAGCAGCAGGCTGACGGAATTGCGGATGCCGAAGACATTGCGACCGGTGTCGGGCTGGGTGCCTCCCATGGACACCCGCCGGTCGCTCGGGTCGGTCGAGGTGGTGTAGTACCACTCATTGGACAGGCCCTCGCGGTTCAGCGCGGTCACCAGCGGACGGCGGAACCACTCCTCGGAGGCGCGCGGCATGAACTCAGACAGGTTGGGCGTGGTGGCGTACTGCAACAACGCGTCGAACTTCTGGACGGCGCCGAATTTCTCCAGAAAGCGGCCGGCCACCGTGTACTCGTGCGCATCCACCGTCACGGCAGGTTGGTATTCGCGCTGCAGGCGCGCCAGCGCGCGGGCCTCGGGCGTGCGCAGCAGCAGGTGGTCGCGGTTCATGTCGATACCGCTGGCTGTCCCGCGCTTGCCGCTGGCGGCGCCGTCGGGGTTCGCGCGCGGAACAATCACCACGTTGATGCGGTCCAGCAGCGGCTCCAGTCGGCCCTGGGCCAACTCGCGGGCGAGCACCAGCAGCGCCTCGGCCGGGGCTGGCTCGTCGCCGTGCTGCTGGCCGACCAGCAGCACGGTGGGCTTGCCGCTGACCAGCAGCGCAGCGGGGTCGGTGGATGCTGCGCGCGTGAGCACCAGCGCTTCGAGCGGCGTGCCGCTCTGCGCGCTGCCCAGGCCCAGCAGGCCGACGCGGCTGCGGCCGCCGGCGCTGGCCGCCGCCAGGTCGCGCAACCAGCTGGAGATCTCGCTGTTGCTGCTGAACTGGTCACGGCCGGCGGTCAGCCCCGGCGTTTGGTAGACGGTTGCAGGGTCGGGGAATCGCGCAGCGACTTCCGGCCCGTAAGGCGCAGCGGGCGCCGCGGCTGCAGCTGGCTTACCGAGACCCGCAGGTTCGACCGCGCTGGCGGCGCCCGGCGCTGGCACGGGCGCGACGACCACAGGAAACGGCGTGCCGGCAGCCGGTGGGCTGCCGGCGCCCGGTGACGCGGCCGGCGAGACGGCGCGGCCCATGTCGACCACGGCCGGCACCGTGCGCGCAACCGGTCGGTCGGCGGGCCAGGGCGGCAAAGGCGTGCTGCCGCAGGCGGCCAGCAGCACCAGTGCGGGCGGGGCCAGCGCACGCAGGGCAAGGGGGCGAAGTTTCATGGGGCGTGCAGGGCAGGAGGAATCAGTATTGACTTTGGCTGGGCGGCGCCAGCACCGACATGAGCGCCTCGGCGGTCACCTCGAAGGACAGCAGCTTGCGTTCGGTGCCGGGCAGCGAGGCCAGCAGTTCGCGGGTGTTGTCGAGCTCGTGGCGCAGGCCTTTGATGGCGTCGAGGTCGCCCCTGTGCGGCGCCAGCAGCAGCTTCACCGCCGCGAGCAAGGCCAGTTGCGAGCCGGCCGAATCTTCATGGTTGAGGGGCATGGGTTCTCCGTCGCTCCTTGCGTGAGGCGCACAGTAT
The DNA here is from genome assembly GCA_913776795.1 of uncultured Pseudorhodoferax sp. Next base: position 1,588 of record CAJYRH010000203.1, read on the forward strand.
GCCTTGGGCACTCCGGCGGGCCGCAGAGGGCACAATGCCGCCCGGATTGGACCGACATGGGCACCGTGACTTCGCTTTCCCGTCTGCACGCCCGCCGGCTGCGCGAGGTGTACCGCTCGGCTGGCTGGCCCTGGCAGGACGTGGTGGAAATTGAACTGCTCGCGCTGGGCCTGCTGGAACGCCAATGCATCGACGGGCGTGACAGCGTCCGATTGACCGAAGCCGGCATCCAGGCCGTGGCGCAGGCTGCCGTGCGCAACCAGCGCGCGCTGTCGGCGCACGAGGCATTGGTCGAGCGGGTCGCGCGGGAGCAGGGGCGGGCCGGGCGCATCGCCTGGCGCGGGCTGTCCCTGCGTGCCCAGTTGCCGGCAGCCAACGAGGACGCGACACCGACGTGGTGCATGGCATGTCCGGACGTGTTCTCGATCCGCAATACCTCGGTCGCCAGTTACGTCGACCCGGTCGTGCACGAGATCAAGGTGAGCCGGGCCGACCTGCTCGGCGACCTGCGCAAGCCGGCCAAGCGCCAGGCTTACCTGGACCTCGGCGGGCAGTGCTGGTATGTGCTGGGCCGTGACGCGCGTGGGCGCGTCATCGGCGATGCGGATGACGTTCCCGCCGAGTGTGGCGTGCTGCAGCAGACGGAGGACGGCGCCCTGGCGGTGCAGCGCAACGCCCAGCGACGTGAGCGGCTGGCGCTGCCGTTTCACGTGTGGATGGCGTTGGCCCGCGCTACCCCGTGCGCGGGCCTGGACCACGAGGCCCAGCAGCTGCTGCGCGTGGGCTGACGCAAGCCCTGTGATGCTCGCGGATCCGGGAACTTCCGGGCATTGGCGTGGCCTACACTTTCGCGCAGACCGCTCTCCGACAACATGATCCACCGGCCTCCTCGTCTCCTCGCCCTTGGCGCGCTGTCGCTTGCGCTGCTGACCGCCTGCCAGTTGCCGCGGCAGAAGCTGGCGCCCCAGGAGCACTTCGATTCGAGTTCCACCTACTCGCGCAGCTTCGGTGCCACGCCGGCGGAGACCTGTGAAGCCGCGCGCCGCGCGCTCCTGAGCCAAGGCTACCTGATCAACACGGCCACCAAGGACCTCGTGGACGGCCGCAAGAATTTCCAGCCAGCCGTGGACACCCATGTGCAGATGGAGATTCGCATCGTTTGCGCGCCCGAGACGCGCAGCGGCAACAGCACTCTCGGCTTCGTCACCGCGCAGCAGGACCGCTTCTCGCTCAAGAAGAGCGCAACCGCCGCCAGCCTGGGCGTGGGCGCGGTGGGCTCGCTCTCCCTGCCTTTCACGGCCAGCGACGACTCGCTGGTGCGCATCGGCAGTGAAACCATCGCGGCGCAGGAGTTCTATGAGCGGCTGTTCCAGCTCATCAATCGTTTCCTGCTCGACGAGGACGAGGAGAACGGGCAGCAGGACGGTGGAGGCCGACCGCCGCATCCCGACAGGCCGGCCGCCTGACCGGTCGTGGGACGAAGCCAGGCATTGCTGTAGGCGGTTTTCCTACACGGCGTTCGTGCGTGGGAGACGCGGCGTCCATCCATCCCCCGACTCAAATGATTTTGGGTGGCAACCACAATCCATTTCAACGGATCGAGACATGTTGCAGGCGCTAGGCGCTGTGACAGCCGATCCGCCCGAAACGCAAAGGAGTGCCGCCATGAACACCGACCAGATCATCGCCGAGATCCGCGAAGCCAACCTCACCTACCTGATGCTGGCCCAGAACCTGATCCGCCAGGACAAGGCGGCGGCGCTCTTCCGCCTGGGCATCCAGGAAGAAGCGGCCGACATCCTCGGCGCGCTGTCTGCAGCGCAGATCCTCAAGCTTGCCTCCAGCAACATGCTGCTGTGCCACTTCCGCGTGGACGACAACCTGGTCTGGAACCTCCTGACCAACCACGACGTGAAGAAGGTGGGCAACGAGGCGACCAACAAGCTGCACGCCAACATCCTGATGGCCGGCCGCCTGGCCGAAGTCATCTGAGCCACCGCCCACAGGAGCTGAGACCATGGCCGCCGCCTCGACCAAGAGTGTGCTGAACGATTCGCGCCAGATCGAGCGCGCCGCGATGCTGATCCAGATGGGCGCCCGCATGCAGGTGCTGGAGTCCGAGACGGATCTCTCGTACGAGCGGCTGCTGCGGCTGTACAAGGAGGTGGCGGGCAGGTCGCCGTCCAAGGGCCAACTGCCGTTCTCGACGGACTGGTTCCTCTCGTGGCAGGAAAACATCCACTCCTCCTTGTTCCTGAATATCTACGAGTACCTGTCCAAGAGCATGGACATGGACCCGATCGATCTGTTGACCAAGGCCTACCGGCTGTACCTGGAGCAGGTGGGTGCGGCCGAAATCGATCCGCTGCTGTCGTTCACGCGCGCCTGGCGCCTCGTCAAGTTCGTCGATGCCAACATGCTCAACATGACGGCCTGCAGCAGCTGCGGCGGCAAGTTCGTCTCCGAGCTCTACGAAAACCCGCGCACCTACCTGTGCGGGCTGTGCAACCCGCCGGCGCGCGCGGGCAAGTGCAAGGGCGAACGCTCGCTGATGCTGCAGTGAGCGTCCTGCTGGCCTAGCTCCACAGGTCCAGTGGCGGATCGTGTGCCACGGCGCGCACGATGTCGCCGCGCGAGACGAACCCGACCACGGCACCTGCCTCGTCCACCACAGGCAGCCCGGGCAGGCCGTCCTCGTGCAGCACGGCTGCCACGCGACGGATCTCGTTGTCGGCCGACGTGCTCGGGACCGGCGTCCACATCAGCTCCGATACCGGCTGCGCCATCAGCGCAGCCCAACTCTCCTGCGACAGTTCCGGCGCGGCCAGGCGCTCGGGCGGCAGCAGGTCGGCGCACAGCAGCAGGCCGACGAGCATGCCGGAAGCACTCACCACGGGTGCCTGCGCATGCCCGTGGTAGGCCAGCAGCTTCAAGGCCTGCAGCACCGGGGTGCTCTCGCGCAGCGTGAGCACGGGCGCCTGCATGATCTCGGCCACGCGCGTGAGCGGCTGGCGCTGGGTCTCGGGCGCGCTGGTCTGGGCGTACGCAGCCAGCGCCGTCCGCCGCGCCATGCTGGTGCCCGCGGCAGGCTCCGGTGCCACGTAGAGCGTGGGATCGGCCGAGGCGCGCTCGGGTAGAACGTCCTCGTTGGGATCGATGCGCCGCGTACGCGCGGCAGCGTTGACGCGTTCGATCTGGCGCAACTGTTCGGCCGAACCGGTGAAATGGCGCCCGCTGACGCCATAGACGGAAAACATGGGGAGCCTCCTTGGCGCGCTGCGTGGGGCTGCACTGCGCCTGAAATTACCACAGCGGCGGTTCCTACAATCGCGGCATGCTTCCTTTCGATCCCCCGGCGGCCGACAGCGCCTCGCCGTTGCTGCGCCAGCTCAATCCGGAACAGCTGGCCGCCGTCACCCTGCCACAGGAGCACGCACTGATCCTGGCCGGCGCCGGCTCTGGCAAGACGCGCGTGCTGACCACCCGCATCGCCTGGCTCATGGCCACGGGCCAGGTCTCGCCCGGCGGCATCCTGGCCGTGACCTTCACGAACAAAGCCGCCAAGGAAATGATGACGCGGCTCGGCGCCATGCTGCCCGTCAACGTGCGCGGCATGTGGATCGGCACCTTTCACGGCCTGTGCAACCGCTTCCTGCGCGCCCACTACAAGCTGGCGAGCCTGCCGCAGAGTTTCCAGATCCTGGACACGCAGGACCAGCTCTCGGCGATCAAGCGGCTGCTCAAGCAGCACAACATCGACGACGAGCGCTTTCCGCCCAAACAGCTGCAGTGGTACATCGGCGGCAACAAGGAGGAGGGCCTGCGCGCACACAACCTCACCGGCCGCGACGAGGACACGCGCAAGAAGATCGAGCTGTACCGCCTGTACGACGAGCAGTGCCAGCGCGAGGGCGTGGTCGATTTCGCCGAACTGCTGCTGCGCAGCTACGAGCTGCTGCGCGACCACGACCCCATCCGCGAGCACTACCAGCGGCGCTTCCGGCACATCTTGATCGACGAGTTCCAGGACACCAACACGCTGCAGTACGCCTGGATCAAGATGCTGGCCGGCAAGGCCGAAAAAGACCTGGGCCTGCACGCCGGCCGGGCCGGCAGCGTGCTGGCCGTGGGCGACGACGACCAGAGCATCTACGCCTTCCGCGGCGCGCGCGTGGGCAACATGGCGGACTTTGTCCGCGAGTTCGAGGTGCGGCACCAGATCAAGCTGGAGCAGAACTACCGCAGCCACGGCAACATCCTGGACTCGGCCAATGCGCTGATCGAGCACAACAGCCGCCGGCTGGGCAAGAACCTGCGCACCGACCAAGGTCCGGGCGAGCCGGTGCGCGTGGTCGAGCAGACCAGCGACTTCGCCGAGGCGCAGTGGATGGTGGACGAGATCCGCCAGCTCGTCCGCGACGACGTGCCGAGGAAGGAGATCGCGATTCTTTATCGCAGCAATGCGCAGAGCCGGGTGATCGAGACCGCCCTGTTCAATGCCGCGATGCCCTACCGCGTGTACGGCGGCCTGCGTTTCTTCGAGCGGGCCGAGATCAAGCACGCGCTGGCCTACCTGAGACTGCTGGAGAACCGGCACGACGACACCAGTTTCCTGCGCGTCGTGAACTTTCCTCCGCGTGGCATCGGTGCGCGCAGCATCGAGCAGTTGCAGGACGCCGCACGCACGCTCGGCTGCTCGCTCAACGACGCGGCCAGCAGCCTCACAGGCAAGGCCGGCAGCAACGTGACGGCCTTCGTCGCGCGCGTGGACGTGCTGCGCGAGCAGACCGCCGGCCTCACGCTGCGCGAGATCATCGAACAGGTGCTGGACGGCAGCGGCCTGATCGAGCACTACAAGGCAGATCGAGAGGGCGCGGACCGGGTCGAGAACCTGGAGGAACTGGTCAATGCGGCCGAGAGCTTCGTGACGCAGGAAGGCTTTGGCCGCGACGCCGTTGCGCTGCCGCTGGACGAACATGGACTGCGCCAGTCGCCCGCCAGCCAGGGCCTCGATCCGAACGCACCTGTGATCGACGCGCCCTTGCCCGACGTCGCACCCGACACCGGTGAGACCCTGTCGCCATTGGCCGCTTTTCTGACCCACGCGGCGCTGGAGGCCGGTGACAACCAGGCCCAGGCTGGCCAGGACGCCGTGCAGCTCATGACCGTGCACTCGGCCAAAGGCCTGGAGTTCGATTGCGTGTTCATCGGCGGCATGGAGGAGGGGCTGTTCCCGCACGAGAACAGCATGACCGAGCGCGACGGGCTCGAGGAGGAGCGGCGTCTCATGTATGTCGCGATCACGCGCGCGCGCGACCGCCTGTACCTGAGCTTCTCGCAGACCCGGCTGCTGCACGGGCAGACCCGGTACAACCTGCGCAGCCGCTTCTTCGAGGAACTGCCCGAGGACGCGCTCAAGTGGATCACGCCACGCCAGTCCGGATTCGGCATCGGCAGCCGCGGCACCGCTCCCGGCCGCTTCGGCATCGAGTCCGGTAATTTCCCTTCTGCCGCTGCACCGCTGCCGGCGCAGAAGGCCGCACCGTCGCACGGATTGCGCGCTGGCATGAAGGTGTTCCACACGAAATTTGGCGAGGGCACGGTGAAGCTGCTGGAGGGCAACGGTGACGACGCGCGCGCCCAGATCGACTTTCCTCGGCACGGCGTGAAATGGCTGGCGCTGTCGGTCGCCAAGCTCACACCGGTGCCCTGACGGTGAACTGGCGGGCTGATCCAGAACCAATGCGCTGGTCAGGGAAGTGATGGCCACGTTGGACAAACCGACCCCCGCGCGGGCGCAATGGCATGGGGTGGAAAAGGCGCAGGGCGTGGGCCACGCCATGCGGTGCCACAACAGCGCGCGTCCTACAGCCGTTTCGCTGCCCTCCGACATCCGCAATTCCTTTTGATCGCATACCCTAGGGCAACAGACCAGCCACAGAGGAGCTCAGCATGCACAACGAATCACCCGCGCTCACCCCGTCTGGGAACGACGGCACACTTCAACGTGGGTTGAACGATGTGGGCGACAACCTGCACTCGACCATCGACCGCGTTGCCCAGCCCGTGTATGCCGCGGTCGACCGCGCTTCCGCCGGCGCGCACCAGACCGTGGACCGAGTCGCCAGCGGTGTAGCAGGCGCTGCACAACGTCTGGACGAGCGTATCGAGCGCGTGCGGGCCGTGCCGAACGAGCTGGCACAGGGCGCCAGAGACTACGTCGCAGCGCGCCCATTCCAGTCGGTGGCGATTGCGTTTGCCATCGGTTGGTTGTGGGGGCGCTTTCGCTGACCGCTCTGGGCGGATTGTGTCGGCGACATTTCCGCCAAGCCCGCAGACGGCAGACGCAGGCAGCGGGCACATGTGAACACGGCAGGCGGGCGCGTCCGCGTGACGGATCCGGCGTGACTTGGGGATGGGCCGCGCTGCAGCCTGCGACGCGGTGAATGCGCGGGCGGCATGCCGGCCCGGCACAATCGGCGTCCATGAAATCCAGAGTGCAGTTTCGCCTGCGCATGTACCGTGACGACAGCATCGCTATCGGTCCTGGCAAGGTTGCCTTGCTGGAGGCCGTTGCCGAGACCGGCTCGATCTCGGCGGCGGCGCGCCATCTCGGCATGTCCTACCGCCGGGCCTGGTTGTTGATCG
>CAJYRH010000204.1 GCA_913776795.1 uncultured Pseudorhodoferax sp.
AGCTGTCGGGCGGCCAGCAGCAGCGCGTGGCGCTGGCGCGCACGCTGGCCGTGCGCCCGCGCGTGCTGCTGCTCGACGAGCCCTTCGCCGCGCTCGACAAGAACCTGCGGCTGGACATGCAGATCGAGATCCGGCGCATCCAGCGCGAGCTGGGCATCACCACCATCCTGGTCACGCACGACCAGGACGAGGCCATGTCCATGGCCGACCGCATCGCGGTGATGCACGCGGGCCGGGTCGAGCAGTTCGACACCCCCGAGGCCATCTACGACCGGCCGGCCACGCTGTTCGTGGCCACCTTCATCGGCACGGCCAACCTGCTGCCAGGGCAGCTGCGCAACGCCGAGGGCGGCTACGTGGTGGACTGCACGGACGGCGGCGCGATCTCGCTGGAGCGGGCCGCGCCCTGCTCGCGCGTGGGCAGCGTGGTGGTCGCGGCGCGGCCGGAGAACCTGGTGCTGGCCGGCTCCATCCATGGCGCGCTGCCGGCCCGCGTGGAGATGGTGCTGCCCCTGGGGCCTTCGCTGGTCTACGAACTCGCGCTGGCCACGGGCGGCACGATCAAGGTCACGCAGCCGCGCAGCGCGGGCCAGATGCGCTTTGAGGCCGGTGAACAGGTGGGCGTGCGGCTGCGCCCCGGTGCCCCCGCCGGCGTGTTCGCGGGCTGACGCGATGGCCAGCGCCACCGCACCCCGTTTCGCGCCGCCGCTAGGCCTGGCGCTGCCTTTGGGCCTCTTCTTCGGGGTCTTCGTGCTCGCCCCCATGCTGCTGCTGGGCTGGATCAGCCTGCACGACGACCAGGGCATGGCGCAGATGGGCATCGGCCAGTACGCCAAATTCCTGGGCGACGGCTTCAACCTCGGCGTGCTGGGCAGCACGCTGTGGCTGGGCCTGAAGGTCACGGCGCTGACCCTGCTGATCGGCTTTCCGCTCGCCTACCTGTACATCCAGGCGCCGGCCCGCTGGCAGGGCATGCTCATGCTGCTGATCGTGCTGCCGCTGCTCACGAGCTCGGTGGTGCGCACCTTCGCCTGGGTCGTGATCCTAGGGCGCCAGGGCATCGTCAACACGGCGCTGCTCGACCTGGGCCTCATCGCCGAGCCGCTCAAGCTGCTCTACACGCCGGGCGGCGTGACGGTCGCGCTGGCGCAGATCGAGCTGCCGCTCATGGTGCTGCCGCTCATCACCTCGCTCATGAACACCGACGCCAACCTGCGCCAGGCCTCGCTGGCACTGGGCGCGGGCCACTGGCGCACCTTCTGGCAGGTCACGCTGCCGCTCACCATGCCGGGCCTGCTGGCCGGGTCGCTGCTGGTGTTCGCCTCCAGCATCAGCGCCTTCGTCACGCAGACGCTGGTGGGCGGCGGCCAGCAGATGTTCATGCCCTACTACATGTACCAGCAGGCCATCCAGGCCAACAACTATCCGTTCGCCGCCGCGATCGCGATGCTGCTGCTGGCCAGCGTGCTGGCCGTGGTCGTCGCCATCAATGCGCTGGGCCGCCGCAGCCGGGGATTCGTCCATGCCTGATGCCTTCGTTTCCGGCGCGCCAGTGCGTCCCGCCACCGCGCCACGCGCAGCGGAGTCGCCGGTCGGTGCCTTCGAGCGGCGCTCGTTCTGGGCCGTGTTCGGCCTGCTGGGCGTTTGCGCGGGCCTGCTGCTGATGGCGCCGACCGTGGTGGTGCTGATCACCTCGTTCACGAGCGGCTTCTCGCTCAAGTTTCCGCCGCCCGGCTACTCGGTGCGCTGGTACCAGGCGCTGTGGGAGTCGCCCGAACTGATCGACGCCGGCGTGCTCTCGCTCAAGCTGGCGGCCGTGGCCACCGGCCTCTCGGTGGTGCTGGCCGTGGCTGCCGCGCTGGCGCTGGCACGCCGGCGCGAGGGCTGGGCGCGCGCGGCCGAGGCCGTGCTGCTGTCGCCGCTGATGCTGCCGGCGCTGGCCATCGGCCTGTCGCTGCTGATGCTGTTCAACATCGCCGGCACGGGCCTGTCGTTCGCCACGCTGGTGCTGGGCCACGTGGCCATCACCACGCCATACATCCTGCGCACCACCTCGGCCAGCCTGCTGCAGATGGATGGCGTGCTGCTGGAAAGCGCGCATTCGCTGGGCGCCTCGCCGCTCTACGTGTTCCGCACCATCACGCTGCCGCTCATCGCACGCGGCGTGCTGGCCGGTGCCTTCATCGGCTTCATGTACTCGTTCGACAACGTGGCCGTGTCGCTGTTCCTGTCGGATGCGCGCAGCGAGGTGCTGCCGATCCGCATGTGGCACATCATCGAGTCCAATTTGGATGTGCGGGCCGCCGCTGTGTCGGGCGTCTTGATCGCCGCGACCTTGGTGCTGATGATCGTCATGGAGCGCGTGGCCGGCATCACGCGCCACATGCGGTGACATGAATCCACCCCGTTTGTCTGGCGCACTTCGTGTAGCCAGCCCATCGCCCTCAAGGAGCGCCGCCAGCGGCCTGGCAGAGCCAGGGCCAAAGCGTCTGCTGGCATGGCCTGCGCCGCGGCCTTCGGAGCCGCTGCCGATGTCAACCTTGCCGATGGACCTGGTCGCCGCCCCAACGCAGCCGCAGCGCGAGATAGTCGGCCTCGAGCACGCCATCGCGCAGAGCCATCGCGTGGCCGGTCAGCGCGCAGAAGCGCTCGATGCTGTAGTCGCCCAGGTCGCTGCGGCGCAGCGTGGCGTGGCGCAGCGCCAGCACCAGCGTGCCCACGCCGGCCAGCTTGAGCGCGCCCGCGCACATCGGGCAGGGCTCCATCGTGCAGTACAGCGTGGCGCCCTGGGTCACGGCGGGGCCGTGCGCCGCGAAGGCCTGGCGCAGCGCGTCCGGCTCGGCGTGCAGCGTTGGGTCGCCCTGGCTGACCTGGCGGTTCTGGCCCCGTCCCAGCAGTTGGCCTTCCTTCACCAGCACCGCGCCGGTGGGCCAATCGCCGCGGGCGTGGGCGGCCTCGGCCTCGTCCAAAGCCAGGCGCATCCAATGCTCGTCGGTCATCCAACACCCTTTCAACACTTCGGAGGCAAGGCATGAGCAAGAAGCGCACCCTTTTGCGCAATGCGCGCGTGCTGGTGGGCGACGCGCTGGCGCTGGCGGACGGTCCGCAGGACCTGCTGGTCGAGGACGGCCGCATTGCCGCCATCGCGCCGGCCGGCATGCTGGGCGCCGTCGCGCAGGTCGTCGACCTCACGGACCACCTGCTGGTGCCGGGGCTGGTCAACGGGCACCAGCATTCGCACGAGCACTTCCAGCGCGGCCGCACCGAGAACCTGCCGCTGGAACTGTGGATGCAGCTGGTGCGAACGCGCACGCCGGTGCCGCTCACGCCGCGCCAGGTCTACCTGCGCACCATGGTCGGCGCGATCGAATCGCTGCGCACGGGTGCCACCACCATCGTCGACGACATGGCCCTGGGAGGGCGCATCGACCGCGAGCGCATCGACGCCGTGCTGCAGGCCTACGACGACGTCGGCATCCGCGCGCTGCTGGGCTTCGCGATGATGGACAAGCCCATCGTCGACAACTTCCCGTTCCTCGAGGCGCACGTGCCGCCCGCACTTGTGGCCGAGCTGCGCGGCGCGGCGCGGCCCGCTGGTGCCGACCAGCTGGCACTCGTGCGCGATCTGGCGCGCGCGCGGCATCCGCAGGCGCGGCGTGTGGGCGTGCTGGTCTCGGCTTCCGCGCCGCAGCGCTGCACCGAGTCGTTCCTGCTGGACGTGCGCGCACTGGCCGACGACCTCGCCCTGCCGGTGATCACGCACGTGCAGGAGACGCGTTTGCAGGTGGTCACGGGCCAGCTGTTCTACGGCTGCCCCATGGTCGAGTACCTGGACCGCATCGGCTTCCTGAAGCCGGCCACCAGCCTCATCCATGCGGTGTGGCTGAACCCGCGCGAGATCGCGGCGCTCGCGCGCACCGGCGCCACGGCGCAGCACAACCCCTGGAGCAACCTGCTGCTGGGCTCGGGCGTGCAGCCCGTGCGCGAACTGCTGGACGCGGGCGTCAACGTCAGCCTGGGATCGGACGGGTCGTGCTCCACGGTCACGGTCAACATGCTCAACGTGCTGGGCAGCGCGGCGGCGGTCTCCAAGCTGCGCGGCGACGACCACCGGCGCTGGCTGTCGGCGCACGAGGCGCTGCATGCCGGCACCCTCGCGGGCGGACGCGCCCTGGGCTTTGGCGAGCAGCTCGGCTCCCTGCGCGTGGGCGCCATCGCCGACCTGGTGGGCTACCGCACGGACACGGTCACGTTCACGCCGTTCAGCGATCCGGTGCGCCAGCTGGTCTATGCCGAGCGCGGCGCGGGGCTCGGCTTCTCGATGGTCGATGGCGAGGTGGTGGTCGCGGGCGGGGCGCTGCAGTCGGTCGACGAGGCCGGTCTGCTGCGCGAGATCGCGCACGAGTTCGCGCACCTGGCACCGCAGTACGCCAGGGCGGAGGCCGAGATGGCGCCGGTGCTGGAGGCCGTGGAGGGCATCCACCGCCAGGGCCTGGCCACGGCCATCGCACCCGACACGTACGCCGCGAGGCTCGCATGAGCACCAGAGACTTCTGCGGCTACCGCTGGAACTACCCCGCGCTGCGCTGGCCCGGCGACGCCGGCCTGGCCGTCTCCTTCGTGCTCAACGTCGAGGAGGGCGCCGAGTTCGCACTCAGCGCCGGAGATGCGCGCAACGAGAGCCACCACGAGGTCACGCACGAGGTGGTGGGCGCGCCCGACCTGTGCATGGAAAGCCAGTTCGAGTATGGCGCGCGCGTGGGGTACTGGCGCATCACCCGGCATCTCATGGAAGCCGGCATCCCGCTGACCCTGAACGCCTGTGCCCGCGCACTGGAGGCCACGCCCTGGATCGCCACCGACGCGGCAGCGCAGGCCTTCGAGGTGTGCTGCCACGGCTGGCGCTGGGAGTCGCACGCGGGCATGGACGAGGCGCAGGAGCGCGCGCTGATCGCACGCTGCGTGGACAGCATCCGCCGCCTGCACGGCCGCGCGCCCGTGGGCTG
>CAJYRH010000205.1 GCA_913776795.1 uncultured Pseudorhodoferax sp.
CCAGCCGCCGCTGGCGATCTGGCATTTCGATTTCTACCGCTTCGACGACCCGCGCGAGTGGGAGGACGCGGGCTTTCGCGACATCTTCGCAAGCCCCGGCCTCAAGCTTGCCGAATGGCCCGAGAAGGCCGGCGCGCTGCTGCCGCCCGCGGACCTCGCCATCACGATCACCGCCCGCGCCGACGAGGGCCGGGACGTGCGGATCGCGGCCAGCACTCCGCGCGGCCTCGGGCTCCTGGAGAAATTCAAATGATCCCCACGCTCATCGCTGCCTTCCGAGGGGACGCATCGGCGCCTTCGCGCGGCCGGGCAGCGCCGACATGAAGCGCCGCCGCCTGCTCGGCCATGGCGCTTTGGTGCTGCTGCTGGGCGTGACCCACGCCGCGCGCGGCGCCGGCATCGTCGCCGTGCGCGTCTGGCCCGCGCCCGACTACTCGCGCGTGACCATCGAGTCCGACGTGCCGCTCACCACCCGGCAGATCTTCGTGGCCGATCCGCCGCGCCTGGCCGTGGACATCGAGGGCATCGACCTGGATGCCGCGCTGCGCGAGCTTGTGGGCCGCGTGCGCCCGGACGACCCCAACATCGAGCGCATCCGTGTCGGCCAGAACCAGCCCGGCGTGGTGCGGCTCGTGATCGACCTCAAGCGCCCCGCCGTGCCGCAGGTGTTCACGCTGAAACCGGTGGCGGCCTACCAGAACCGCCTGGTGCTGGACCTGTACCCCGCCGAGAAGGAAGACCCGCTGCAGGCTCTCATCGACGAGCGCCTGCGCGACGTGAACGCCGGCAAGGCCCCCACCGCAGACCCGCTGGACGACCTGATCGCGCGCCACACCGGCCCCGGCAGCAGCGGCGGCCCCGAACTGCGCGAGTCGCCGCCCCCGGGTCAGGTCAAGCCCCTGCCCGGCCCGGACAGCACGGCCCGCCCGCCCTCGCCCGAGTTGCCGCACGGCACACTGGCCGCCGCTCCCGACAAGGCCCCGCCCAGGCCGGCCAAGGCGCCCGTGCCACCACCGAGCCGCACCGACCGCCTCATCATCGTGGCGCTGGACCCGGGCCACGGCGGCGAGGACCCCGGCGCCATCGGCCCCAAGGGCACGCGCGAGAAGGACATCGTGCTGCGCGTGGCGCACAAGCTGCGCGAGCGCATCAACACGGCCAGCGTCAATGGCAACCCGATGCGGGCCTTCCTCACGCGCGACGCAGATTTCTTCGTGCCGCTGCAGACGCGCGTGCAGAAAGCGCGCAACGTGCAGGCCGACCTGTTCATCAGCATCCACGCCGATGCCTTCACCACGCCGGCCGCCCGTGGCGCCAGCGTGTTCGCACTGAGCCAGCGCGGCGCCACGAGCACCGCTGCACGCTGGCTGGCCGACAAGGAGAACCAAGCCGACCTGATCGGCGGCGTCAACGTGCAGGCCAAGGACCAGCATGTGCAGCGCATGCTGCTGGACATGAGCACCACGGCGCAGATCAACGACAGCCTCAAGCTCGGCAGCGCCGTGCTCGGCGAGATCGGGGGAATGGCGCGCCTGCACAAGCCACGCGTGGAGCAGGCCGGCTTCGCCGTGCTCAAGGCGCCGGACATCCCCAGCGTGCTCGTGGAGACGGCCTTCATCAGCAACCCCGAGGAGGAGGCCAAGCTGCGCAGCGAGGCCTACCAGGACGATCTGGCCGATGCCATCATGCGCGGCATCCGCGCGTACTTTGCCAAGAACCCGCCTTTGGCCCGCAGCCGGACCGTCTGACGCGGCCTGACGCGCAACGGCGGCAGGCGCCTACAGGGCCGGTGTGCCGCCTCGCCTAGAGTCGTGGGACGGGCCCGGTTCGGGCTCGCCATCACAACAGCATGACGAGGTACACATGATCAAGACCATCCTGGCCGTCACGGCAGCTTCCGTCATCGGCCTGACGGGCTGCGCATCCAACCCAACGAGCGCGCAGGTCGGTACCGGTGTGGGCGCGGTTGCGGGCGGCGTCGTCGGCAACGCCGTCTTCGGCAGCACGCTGGGCACCGTGGGCGGCGCGGCCGCCGGCGCGCTGGTCGGCAATGAAGTGGGCAAGCGGCGCGAAAACCGCTGAGCGAGCCACGCTCCGCACAGAGGGCCCTTCGGGGCCCTTCCGCTTTTGACACCCCTGGGGTACCCAGGACTTCTCAGGAACCTTCCTGGGGAAGCTTGGCAGACTGGCACTGGATCGCACCACCGGCCATGTGGCAGGCAATGGCGCGTCCGCTGGACGGGTCGTGGAACCAGGCCGTGCTGCCGTTGCCGCTGGCTGAAACGCCGACGGGCTGGTAGCTCGGGTTGGCACGCATCTGCGAGTGGGCGCCGGGGGCCAGAACGGCGCCCAGGGCGATGGCCGAAACGACCGCCAGGACGGCGGCAGGAAAGCGAGGGCGGGACAGGCGGATCATGCAGGGGCTCCTTGGCAACGAAACCCGCATCATGGCCCAGCGCAGCCGCGACTGCAGTGACAAGCGGTTCTCAGGAGGTCGCAGCGCCTGCAGCGTCGCGCTCTGCCTGCCGCTTGGCCTTCCACGCGCCATAGATGGCGATCAGCCCGGGAACGAAGATCATGGCCCAGATGATCTTGTCCAGGTTGGCCTTCACCCAGGGCAGGCCGCCCAGGAAATAGCCCGCGGTACAGATGCCCAGGACCCAGATCAGTGCCCCGGCCACGTTGTACGCCGTGAACTTGGACCGGCTCATCTCGGCCACCCCGGCCACGAAGGGGGCAAAGGTCCGGATGAAAGGCATGAAGCGCGCCAGGATGATGGTCACCCCACCGTAGCGCTCGTAGAACGCGTGGGCCTGATCGAACGCCTTCTTGTTGAAAAAGCGCGAGTCCTCCCACTGGAACACCTTGGGCCCGAAGTACCGGCCGATGCTGTAGTTGCATTGGTCGCCCAGGATGGCCGCCACGATCAGCACCGCCATCGCCATCGGCAGGCTCATGAGGCCCAGGCCGCACAGGGCCCCCACCACGAACAGCAGCGAATCACCCGGCAGAAAGGGCATGACCACCACGCCGGTCTCGACGAAGACGATGAGGAACAGCAGCACGTAGACCCAGGTGCCGTAATTGCGCACGAAGGCTTCCAGGTGGGCGTCCACATGCAGGATGAAGTCGATCAGAAAGCTCACCAGTTCCATGGCGCGGCATTATCGCGGGCCGCCGCAGGCCACCGCACGAGAGGCCCGGGGCGGTAGGGATTTGCGCCCGCGCCGTCAGGAGGTGCGTGGTGCGGCGCATTTGCTAGCATCGGCCCGCCCTGGTACAGGCCGGCCCCGGCCACCCCTGCTGCCACATTGCGGCATCCGTCCATCCCGCTGTTTCCCATTTGTCCAACACCTGCCCTGCATGCGGCACCGCAAACCGGCCCATCGCCAGGTTTTGCAGGAAGTGCGCCACCCCCCTGGAGCCGGCCGGGCCGACCGTCGGCATGGCTGCGCCCTCACCGGCGGCTGCGTCCACTGCGACGGTCCGGATCGATTGCACTGCATGCGGCAAGCCGAACCGGGCCGGCGCGCTCTTCTGTCGCAGCTGCGGCCAGGCTTTCGACAGCGCGGCCGCGCAGCCCGTCACACCACGGCTGCGCCAGCCCGACCTGCGCGATGCGCCAGCGGTGCCACCGGCGGCCGCCGCTCCGCAAGAGCAGCCCACTGCGCGCCCGCGTCCATTCACCACGTTGCTGCTGCTGTTGATCGTGCTGGTGGCCGCGGTGTTGTGGTGGCAACGCGGTACGGCGACATCGCCTCTGGAACCGGTCCCTGCACCGGCCGGGCAGGCGGTGGGTGGGGCGCCGCAGCCACCGACCTCGGCGGCCGCATCCGAGCGGCAGGCCGAGCAGACGCCGTCGCCGCAGACCGCTGCAGCGCCCGCGCCTGCGGGTCCGCAGGAAACGCTCGACCAGACCACGGCCGCCAAGCCGGCGTCCGACGGCCCGGCGGTGGCGCCCGCGCTGCCCATCGAAGCGGCGGCCCCGGCGGCGCCGCCGGCAGCGCGGGTGACGCGGCCGCAGCGCCAGAACGCCGCGCCAGTGGCCGAGCGCAGCCCGGAATCCGTGTGTGCCGAAAGCAGTGGCGGCGTTCCGCCCTCGCTGTGCATCGGCGTGCAGTGCTTCAAATCCGAGTTCCGCCGGCATCCGACCTGCATGCGGCTGGAAAATGAGGCCCGCGAGCGTCGCCAGCGCGAGATCGACCAGGGCCTGGTCGGCGGCTAGCCGACAGCGCCCCAGCAACCACCAGGAGAACTTCGCCCGTGCTTTCCCAACAGATCAAGGACAGCAGCAGTCTCGTCGACAGCATCGACGCCATGCGCAACTGGCGCGCGCTCGTGCTGCTGCTGGTGACGCTGGTGGCCGGCGCGACGGTCATGGGACTGGGTACGCTGCTGGCCAGCCTCAGCTACTTCTTCGTGGCGCTGTTCGCCGTGGCCGCCTATGCGGTGCTGTTCTACGGCGTCAACGCCGCTGGCGTGATGCTGATGGACGAAGCCCACGGCCAGCGGTCTCGCTCCATCGTCGACGCCATCTCGCACTCCCTTACCCACTCGCACCGCCTGCTGCTGGTGTACCTGTGGATCGCCGCGCTCTACCTGGCCGGCGTGCTGGTCCTGATGGTGGTGGTCTTTCTGTGCAAGCTGCCGCTGCTGGGGCCGCTGCTGTACGCCTTCGTGTTCCCGGTGGCCGTCGTGCTGACCGGCCTGGCGCTGTTCGCGTTGCCCATGGTGGTGTTCCCGCTGTCGGCACCCTCGGTGTGGAATGGCGCCACGGCCATGGAGTGCGTGAGCCAGCTCATCGCCATCGCACGGCGCCGCCTCGGCATGGTGCTGCTGCTGATGCTGGTGGTCTCGTTCATCGCAGCGCTGATCGGCCTGCTGCTCGCCACCATCCTGTTCGGCGGCGTGGCCATCACGGCCGGCATCTCCGCCCCGATCCTGGGCAACATGGACATGGGCAACTTCGGCATGGGCAGCGGCGGCGCGCATGCCTCGGCCGCCGGCTTTGGCAGCGGCGTGCTGTTCGCGGCCGCCTGCACGTTGCCGGGCCTGGTCTACCTGCGCGGCGTGAGCAGCGTCTACCTGCGCGCACTCGACGGCCTGGACCTGGCGGCCGAGCAGGCCCACGTGGACGCCCACCTGGCCTACGCCGTGGACAAGGCCCGCGGCATGCAGGAGCAGGCCCAGGCGCGCGCCCAGCGCGTGGCCGAACGCGCACGCGCCGCGGCCGCCAGCGCAGCCCAGCCAGCCGAGCCGCCGGGGCCGCCGCCGACCTGCCCTGGCTGCGGCACCAACGTGCGTGCCAGCGACACCCAGTGCGCCGCCTGCGGCCACCCCTTGAAATGACCAGCGCACGCCGCCAGATCCGCGAGCTGCCCGACGAGCTGGTCAGCCAGATCGCGGCCGGGGAGGTGGTCGAACGGCCGGCCTCTGTGGTGCGCGAGCTCGTGGACAACGCGCTGGACGCCGGTGCGCGCCAGATCGTGCTGCGGCTGCTGGCCGGCGGCGTGCGCCTGATCGCGGTGGAGGACGATGGCATCGGCATTCCCGCGGCCGATCTGCCGCTGGCGCTCAAGCGCCACGCCACGAGCAAGATCGGCAACCTGCAGGAACTCGAGAGCGTGACCACCATGGGCTTTCGCGGCGAGGCGCTGGCGGCGATCAACTCGGTCTCCGACATGGCCGTCGCCTCGCGCACGGCCGAGCAGCCCCACGCGATGCTGCTGGACGGCAGCACCGGCGAGATGAGGCCCGTCGCGCGCGCTGTCGGCACCACGGTGGAGGTCAAGGAGCTGTTCTTCAGCACACCCGCGCGGCGCAAGTTTCTCAAGACCGATGCGACCGAGCTGGCCCACTGCATCGAGGCCGTGCGGCGCCATGCACTGGCGCGCCCCGACGTGGGCTTTTCGGTCTGGCACGAAGGCAAGCTCGTGGAGCAGTGGCGCGCGGCGACGGACGGCGACGACGCCGGCCTGGACCAGCGGCTGGCCGACGTGCTGGGCGAGGATTTCTGCGACCGCTCGGTGCTGGTGGACTACCGCAGCAGCGCCCAGGCCGAGGGTGGGGGCCCGCTGATCCGCGTGCGCGGCCGTGCCGGCATCCCGGATGCCGCGCGCGCGCGCGCAGACCACCAGTTTGCCTACGTCAATGGCCGCTTCGTGCGCGACAAGGTGCTCGCGCACGGTGCGCGCAGCGCCTACGAGGACGTGTTGCACGGCCAGCGCCAGCCCGTCTACGCACTCTACGTGGACATGGACCCGACGCGCGTGGACGTGAACGTCCATCCGACCAAGATCGAGGTGCGTTTTCGCGACAGCCGCGAGGTGCACCAGGCGGTGCGACGCGCCATCGACCAGGCGCTGGCGGCGCCGCGCGCTGCGCTGGCCCAGCCTGCGCCGCAGCTGCCACTGCCGGTGGCGGCGCAGGCCAAGGTGGTGCCGCCCTGGCAGCAGCCGTCCATGGTGTTCGCCGAACGCGTGCCGGGCGCCGATTTCACGCCCTGGAGCCCGGCGCTGGCGGCGGCCGGCTCGCGCGTGGCCGAGCCGAGGGCGCACTGGGCCGCCGACGCGGGTGCGGACACCGCGGTCCTGACCGACGGCAGGGTCGGGACCGCGCCGGTGCCGGTGCCTGTG
>CAJYRH010000206.1 GCA_913776795.1 uncultured Pseudorhodoferax sp.
GAAGGACAGGCTGGCCTGCAGTTCGGCCAGCAAGGCCAGCACCTGCTGCTGGATGGACACGTCCAGGGCGGCCACCGACTCGTCGGCGATCAGCAGCTCTGGCTCGACCGCCAGTGCCCGCGCGATGCAGACGCGCTGCCGCTGGCCACCTGAGAATTCATTCGGATAACGCTGCGCCGCCTGTGCGCTCAGGCCGACCGCCTCCAGCCAGCCGGCGGCGCGTTGCCGTGCCTCGGCCGGCGGCATGCCGTGGATGATCGCGCCCTCGGCGATGGCGTCGCCGACCGTCTGGCGCGGATCGAGCGCACTGTACGGGTCCTGGACGACGATCTGCACCCGCTTGCGCAAGCCGCGCAGCCTGCGTGCATCGACGCCGCTGAAGGCCTCGCCCGACACCCGCACCGTGCCCTTGTCCAGCGGCATCAGCCCGACGACGGCACGGGCCAGGCTCGACTTGCCCGATCCCGACTCGCCAACCACGGCCACCGTCTCCCCGCGCCGCAGCGACAGCTCGACATCGTCCAGGGCGACGACGGTGCGGGCACCGCTCGCATAACGTTTGCCCAGCCCGCGGGCTTCCAGCACCCATGTCCGGGTGTTGGGGCGCGCGGGGCGCGGCGTCAGCGTGGGCATGGCACCGATCAGCCGGCGCGTGTAGTCGTGGCGCGGGCGGTCGAGCAGTTCGGCGACCGGTCCGCTCTCGACCGCGAGGCCGTGCTGCATCACCACCACCTCGTCGGCTATCTGGCCGACCACGCCCAAGTCATGGGTGATGAACAGCACGGCTGTGCCCAGCCGCCGCTGCAGTCCGGCGATCAGCTCGAGCACCTGGCGCTGGTTGCCGACATCCAGCGCGGTGGTAGGTTCGTCCGCGATCAGCACTGCCGGTTCCAGCGCGATCGCCATGGCGATGGCCACCCTCTGGCACTGACCGCCCGACAACTGGTGCGGATAGGCGCGCGCCAGCCGCTCGGGGTCGGGCAGGCCGACGTCGTCGAGCAGCCGCAGCACCCGCGCCCGCACCTCGGCCCGCGGCAGGTCCGTGTGCAGCCGGAATACCTCGGCCACTTGCGTTTCGATCCGCTGCGCCGGATTGAGCGACGCCATCGGCTCCTGGAAGATCATGGCGATGCGCCGGCCCGACAGGCGCCGCCGCGCCCGCTCGGGCAGGGCCAGCAGATTTTGTCCTTCGAACAGGGCCTGGCCGGTCTCGACCCGCAGGGCCGGGCCCAGCAGGCCCATCAGGGCCAGCGCCGTCATCGACTTGCCGGAACCGGACTCGCCCACCAGGCACAGGGTCTGGCCACGCCGCAACTCGAAGGACAGGTCGCGCACCGCATGCGAACGGTCGGCGGCATCCGGCAGGGCGATGCCCAGGCCGCGCACTGAAAGCACTGCTTCGGCGCAGGTCTGCACCGGGGTGATTTCCGGGGTCTGGATGGTTGTCATGTGTGCAGGTATCCGCCGTACAAACGCATTTCGAACTCGGGCACCGGGGTCCACCGGAAACGCCCCGCGTGGGCCCAGCTGGCGACGGAGCGCCACAGATAGAGGCCTGGCATTTCCTGCTCCCAGCGCCGTGCCAGCGCCTGGGCTTCGCGCTGCCGGTCCGCAAGGGCCACGGCCGCTGCATAGGCGCGACCTCGTTCGATGAAGTCGCGCGGCGGGTCCCAGAGCCGCCAGGCCGCGGTCGAATGCAGGCCTTCGGGGCCCCAGTCGAGCCAGAGCGGCTGGTAGGGGTCGCCGGGAATGAAGCTGGTCCCGCCGGAAATCGACAGCAGATGGAAAGGGCGCTTGTAGCTCAGCTGGAAGTTGTCGAGGAACTGCACCTGTACATTCAGCCCGACGTCTTGCCACATGGCGGCCATGATCTCCGCCGCGGCGTCGTAGTTCGGCCAGAAGTTGCGCGTCACGTGCCAGACCAGCGGCTCGCCGCGGTAGGCCGTCTGCGCAATCAGACGGCGCGCGGCCTGCGGATCGTACGGGTTCATGCCCCGTGCCGCCGGGTCGTAAAAGTCGCCGTACTCGGGGAAGTTGAAAGGGGGATCGGGGAAAAACGTTTCGCCATGGAACAACGATCGGGCG
The DNA here is from genome assembly GCA_913776795.1 of uncultured Pseudorhodoferax sp. The sequence goes on from CAJYRH010000206.1 coordinate 2,086, forward strand.
ATGGCCGGCATGTCCACCGAACACGCCAGCGCGCGGCGCAGGCGCACGTCCACCAGCGGGTTGTCGGCCGGGTCCGGCCGGCAGTTGAAGGCCACGGCGGGATAGTTGTTGATCTGCCGCGTCAGCAGCGTGGTGCCGGCCAGTGCCCGCACCTGGTGCTCGGCATCCGTCGGGATCGAGGTGATGAAATCGAACTCGCCGGTTGCCAGTCCCGCCAGCCGCCCGGCGTATTCGGGCACCAGGCGAAAGTGCAGGCTTTTTGCCGGTGGCGGCCCGCTCCAGTGCTGGTCGAAAGCCTCCAGCACCGCGCCCTCGCTGCTCTTGTATGCGCGGACGCGGTAGCTGCCGGTGCCGATGGGGGCCTGGCCGAACGCGTCCACGCCGCGCCGCAAGTAGTCGGCCTTGGGCACCACATAACCGATATAGCCGGCCAGCTTGCCGGGAAGATGGATGTCGGGTTCACGCGTGGTGACCTGCACCGCGTACCTGCCCACCGGCCGCACGTCCACGAAACCGGCGGCGTAGGTGCGGCCGCGCGGCTCGTAGGCATGCGCGCCCCAGAGCCGCTCGGCGGACAGGGTGAAGGCGACATCCTCGGCGGTCATGGGGCTGCCGTCATGGAAGAGCACGTCTTCTCGCAGCGTCAGGGTCCAGGTGCGGTCCTGGCGTGTCCAGCTGGTCGCCAGCCGCGGAGCCAGGGTGCGGCCGCTCGGGTCGCGGAGGTAGTCGACCTCGATCAGCCGGTCGTACACATTCGGAAAGATGCGGATGCTCGGGTTCGAGATGCCGCTGACCGGCGCGATGTTGCGCCACAGCGCCTCGACCGCGATGGTGATGCCGGGGCGGGCGCCTCTGGCCTCCGGAGCCGTGCCGCCTGTTGTGGCCGTGCCGGCCTTGGCTGCCCGGCAATCCGCCGAGAGCCCGCCCAGGGCAGCGGCGGTCGCGGCGATCAGTGTGCGTCGTGTCAGGTTCATGTCGGTTCAGCCGCCTTGCGCGGGTCGCGGTGTGGCGGCCTGGGAAGAACGCAGCGTCGGGTCGAGCCGGTCGCGCAGCCAGTCGCCGACGATGCTGATGGCCAGGGTCATCGCCAAAATCAGGGTGCCGGGCACCACGCAGATCCACCAGGCGGTCGACAGGGAATCGCGGCCGTCACCCATGATCTGGCCGAGGCTCACCAGCGGCGGCTGGATGCCCAGTCCCAGGAAACTCAGGGCGGATTCCAGCAGGATGATCTGCGGGAAAGTGAGCGTCAGCTGCACGATGAGCGCACTGGCAATGTTCGGGAACACATGGCGACGGTACAGCCACCAGGGCGAGGCGCCCAACGTGACCACCGCCTCGGCATAGGGCTGCGCCCGTGCCGACAGCACGATGCCGCGGGTGATCCGTGCATAGTGTTCCCAGCCATAGAGCGACATCAGGCCGACGGCGAGCAGCAGCGAATTGCCGAAGAAGGCCAGCAGCGTCAGCGCGATCAGGATGAAAGGCAGGGACGACTGGATGTCGACCAGCATCATCAGCAGTTGGTCGACCCATCCTCGCAGGTGTGCAGCCGCCAGGCCGACCAGGATGCCGGCGATGGCCCCGACCAGCGTGCCGGCCAGCGCGACCAGCAGGGACACCCTCACGCCCGATGCCAGGCGCGCGACCATGTCGCGCCCCAGCACGTCTGTGCCGAGGAAATGCCCGCGCTCGCCGCCGAAGCCGACCGGTGGCAGCAGGCGGGCCTCCAGGTTGAAATGCCCTCCGCCGGCGGGCGCCAGGGCGGCGCCGAACAGCGCGAACAGCAGCAGGGCGGCAAGCAGGGCCAGGGCCAGCGCCACCGGCAGGGGAAACGTGCGCGGCCGTTTCATCGCTGCACCCGCACGCGGGGGTCGAGCACTGCATACAGCAGATCGACCAGCAGGTTGGCACCGACCATGATGCAGGCCAGCATCAGCACCAGCAGTTGCACCAGCGACAGGTCGCGGGCCGACACGGCGGCCACCAGCAGCCGGCCGATGCCGGGCCAGCCGAAGACCGTCTCGACGACCACCGCACCGCCGACGATGGCGCCGACGTTCAGGCCGATGACGGTGACGATGGGAATTGCCGCGTTGGGCAGGGCGTGCACGAAGATGCAGCGTAGCGGGCTGGCGCCCTTGGCCCGTGCCGTGCGCACGTACGGCTTGCCCAGCACCTCGAGCATGGCGGACCGGGTGAAGC
>CAJYRH010000207.1 GCA_913776795.1 uncultured Pseudorhodoferax sp.
ACATGGCACCCGCTGGCCCAGCCATGGATGAGCTTCCTGGAGATCGTGCCCAGCACCGAAGAACGCGGCGACCGGGACGAGGGCCTGCACGTGTGGACCCGCGAGAGCGCTGATGCAGCGCAGTTGAAGGCGACCCGTGCACTGCTCATGTCCGGTTCGCCACTGCACCAACAGGTCTACCCGCATGGCCGCAGATACGATGGCAGACCACCCCGCTGATGCAGCGGGCAGGCTCAGGCAGCTGGGCCAGGCGCTGTTAGGCCGTGTTCGCAAGCAAGTGGCCAGCGTTCTGCCGCGTGCGTCCACCGCGTCCCCCGCCACGCCCGCTGCACCAGCCGCAGCCTTGGAACCGGCGGCGGGACCTGCACCGGCTGAACTGGCTGGCAGCACGCCGGGCTGGCTGCGCGTGTGCGATGCCGGCCAGCTGCTCGACGTGGTCCAGGCCGACAAGGCCTTGAAGGAGATCTACCGCAAGACGCGGTTCTCCCACGCGACGTGGGAGCGCGACTGCCTTGTCGCCATCCGGCGCTACGCCGAGTTCGCGCAGCTGCTGCCTGCCTCGGAAGCCCACCACCACGCCCACGCCGGTGGACTGCTGGCTCATACCTTGGAGATGCTGCTGGCCGCGCTGGCATGGCGCAGCGGTCGGATGCTGCCAGAGGGCGCCCCCATCGAACAGATCGACGCGCAGCGCGACGAGTGGACGCTGGTGGTCTTCTACTGCGCGCTGCTGCACGACATCGCCAAGCCCATGACCGACCTGCGCGTGTCCTGGCGCAGCAAGGACATGGCCGATCCGCTGCGCTGGCATCCGACATCGGGCGCCCTGACGCAGGTGACCCAGGGCCGCGCCCGCGTCGAGTACCTGGTCGAGTTCATGCCCAAGGCGCTGCGCGACTACCGCGCGCACTCCAAGCTCGCGATGTTGCTGCTGCCGCACATTGCACCGGCCTCGGCCCTGGCCATCCTGGCGCGCACACCTGCCGCATTCGAGTGCCTGAACCGCTACCTGTCCGGCGAGGACAAGGACTCCCTGGTCGCGCGCATCGTGCGCGAAGCTGACAAGGCGTCGACCCGGCGCGCGCTGCAGAGCGGCAGCCGCGCGCGCTTCGCCAGTGCCTCGGCCGTGCCGCTCGTGGACCTGCTGATGCAGGCGGTGCAGGACCTGCTGCGCCAGGGCACAACCCTGCCGCTCAACCGCACCGGGGCGGCAGGCTGGGTGTTCGACGGATCGATCTGGTTCGTTGCCAAGCGCCTGGCGGACGCCACGCGCGACTGGATCAAGAAGAGTGCCCCGGATGAAGCTGTCCCAGGCGAGGCCAAGAACGACCGGCTGTTCGACACCTGGCAGGAGTACGGATGCATCGTGGCCAATCCGCGGTCTGGCCAGGCCATCTGGTATGTGACGGTCCACGGCGCAGCAGCCCAGCAGCCCGATGCTGGCGACCGGGGCGGGCAGGGCGGGTACACCCACAGCCTCAGCGTGCTGCGGTTCCCGTTGGACAAGGTGTACGGCGACCCCGCGCATTACCCCAGCCCCATGCTGGGCCACATCGAGGTGAACGAGAAGCGTGGCGCAGCCTCGGACGCCGTCGATGCCGAAGCTGATGCAACGGGCGATGTGCCCGAGTATGTTGCAGCGACTCGCCTTCCTGATGCAGCGCGGCCAGCGGGTTCGTCTGGTGCAGCGACCGACACGCTGTCCAACCTGGAGCGCGGGGGCAATGCTGGTGCAGATGCACAGGCTGCTCCCACAGCTGCGCCAGATGGTGGCGGGAAGAAGCACGAAGCTGCGCCAGCTGCCAGGCCGGCCGCGGCGAAGGACCTGGTTCGGTCGCCGACCTCGCAAGCCTTTCTCAAGGGCAAGCTTCCAAGCCGCAAGAATGCACAGGCGGCGTCACCGGGGGACCCGCCGCCCGCCGCTCCGCCGCCCGCGCGTGCGGACGACGGCGCCGAGCCGGGCGCTGCGCCTCGCCGCAAGGTGTTCGAGGACTTGGACGACGAGTACCTGCTGAGCCCGGACGAATCTGCGCAGAGCCTGGCGGACCAGGTCCAACGGCATCGCACCGCGCGCTCCGCGGCGCAGCTCGGGCGTGCGCAGATGCAGAGCGGCGCAGCACCGCGAACCGTCAGCGCGCCGCCCGCGCGGCAGACGCTTGCTGCATCGCACAAGGCGGCACCCGAAGCATCGCCACCGTCGCCGCCTTCGCCACCTCAGGCGCCGAGGAAGCCCGCGTTTGCAGGGTTGATGCTGACCAGCCTGCACTTGGGTGCGCCACCTTCTGCGTCTGCGGCGCCGTCTGCAGCCCAACAGAGCCGATTCCCAATCGCCGATGAGCCAGCAGGGCCTGCGCCGGTCCTGCTGCCGACGAAGCTGCCGCCGGTGCCGGGGGCACCGGCGCCCAGCACCGCAGCGCCTGGCCCTTTGGCCGCGGCTTTCATGCAATGGGTCCAGGCCTCGCTGGTGGACCGCAGCATCAAGTACAACGAGACCGGGGCCGTGGTGCACTTCGTGCCGCTGGGCATGGCACTGGTCTCGCCGCTCATCTTCAAGCTCTACGCCCAGGGACAGGGTCCAGATGGAGCGCCCGCGGACGAGTTCGCCATGCAGGTGCAGCGCGACCTCATCCGGGCCAATCTGCACGTCGCGGGGCCGAACAGGACCAACATCGTCAGTTTCGAGGTGATCGGCCGCGGTGACACCGTGGTCAGCCGGCTCTCAGCAGTCGTGTTGACCGAGCCTGGCCGCTGGGTCCAGCCGGTTCCTCCGAGCAACCCGGTCCTGCGCGTGAAATGATATGTTGCACACATGCATACACATTCGTTGACACGGGATGCATTAATGAAATAAAGTCTCATCGCGGATCAGTGAGGGTATGTGTCCCAAGCGCAACTGGCGCAGGGCGCGGGCTGGCGAAGGCATTGCCGTTCGACTGTCCAGCGGCTTTGCATGGTGAGTTCGTGACACGCTGCACGCAGTGCTGGCGGGTTGAACTGCCCGCTTTGTGGACGTCAGAAGCGCTTGGAACAGATACCTTCGTTCAATTTGGAAACCAAATTCGTACGGAGTTTTGATGCTGACGTTCACGGTCGTCGCCTCCAAGGGGGGCGTCGGAAAGACCACCGTTTCGGCGAATCTCGGCGGGCTTCTTCGAGACCTTGGCTATCGCGTCCTGCTGGTGGACGCAGATGTCCAGCCATCGCTCTCCCAATACTTCCCTCTCGCGCGCCAGGCGCCGTTCGGCCTGACCAAGATGGTCACGGACGGCTTTCTGTCGCCCGAGTGCATCTCCACCGTCGAATTGCCGTTCGACGATTTCCGCAGCCTGCGCGAAACGAGCCGGGCTCCGGCCCTCGACATCGTCCTGTCGGACACCCGCGAGGGCAAGCTGCAGGACTGGCTTGCCAGCGCCTGGACCGGCTCGTGCGCATTTCCATGGCGCTGAACCAGGAGGTGACCAGGAGCCGGTACGACTTCGTGATCATCGACACGCAAGGGGCCCTGGGCCATCTTCAGGACGCCGCCGTCAATGCGGCCGACATCCTGATCACGCCCGCAACGCCCGACATCGTGTCCACCCGCGAGTTCGCGGCCGGCACCAAGATGCTGATCGATCGGTTCGAGGCGGCATCGAACATGGGCTTCAAGATCCCATCGATGCGCGCGTTCATCAACCGGACGGAGAACACCCGCGACAGCCGGGACATGTCCGGGCTGATCCGCGAGGCCTTTCTCGATCTGCGCGGCCGCGTCAGCGTCGTCGATACCGCCATCCACAGCGCAGTGGCATTCCGCAAGGCAGCGACCGCGAATGCGCCAGTCCATTGGATCGATCCGCGCGCATCCGACGCGATGCATCTGCTGCTCTGGGATCTCGTCCCATCGCTCAAGGGCGCGTACGCACCGAACCATCGCTACTTCGGTTCGCAGGTCGATCTGCGCAGCGGC
>CAJYRH010000208.1 GCA_913776795.1 uncultured Pseudorhodoferax sp.
CAAGAAACGGGGGTGGGTCAAATATCGAACAGCAGGCGCGACGGGTCTTCCAGCGCTTCCTTCATGGCGACCAGGCCCAGCACGGCTTCGCGGCCGTCGATGATGCGGTGGTCGTAGCTCATCGCCAGGTAGTTCATCGGGCGGATCACGATCTGGCCGTTCTCCACCACGGCGCGGTCCTTGGTCGCGTGCACGCCCAGGATGGCCGACTGCGGCGGGTTGATGATGGGCGTGGACAGCATGGAGCCGAAGGTGCCGCCGTTGGAGATGGAGAAGGTGCCGCCGGTCATCTCCTCGATGCCGAGCTTGCCTTCCTGGGCCTTCTTGCCGAACTCGGCGATCTTCTTCTCGATCGCGGCGAAGCTCATCTGGTCGGCGTTGCGCAGGATGGGCACCACCAGGCCGCGCGGCGAACCGACGGCGATGCCGATGTCGAAATAGCCGTGGTAGACGATGTCGTTGCCGTCAACCGAGGCGTTCAGCACCGGGAACTTCTTGAGCGCGTGCACGGCCGCCTTCACGAAGAAGCTCATGAAGCCGATCTTGACGCCATGCTCCTTGGTGAACTGGTCCTGGAACTTCTTGCGCATCTCCATGACCGGGGCCATGTTGACTTCGTTGAAGGTGGTCAGGATGGCGTTGGTGGACTGCGACTGCAGCAGACGCTCGGCGACGCGCGCGCGCAGGCGGCTCATCGGCACGCGCTGCTCGGGGCGGTCACCCAGGCTGGGCGCCGACGGGGCGGCCACCTGCGGCAGCACGCTCTTGGGGGCGCCGGTGGGGATCGCCACGGGAGCGGCCACGGCGGGCTTGGCACCGCCGGCCACGGCGCCCAACACGTCGCCCTTGGTCACGCGGCCGTCCTTGCCGGTGCCGGCCACGTCGCCAGCGGACAGGTTGTTCTCGGCCAGCAGCTTGGCGGCGGCCGGCATGGCCACGTCGCCCTTGCTGCCACCGGCGGCGGGAGCGGCTGCCGGCGCACTGGCCGCGGCCGGTGCGGGCGCGGCGGCCGCGGCAGCCGGTGCAGGTGCGGCGGCACCGGCCTTGCCTTCGGTGTCGATCCTGGCGATCAACTGGTCGGCGACGACGGTGGCGCCATCGCCCTGCACGATCTCGGCCAGCACGCCGGCGGACGGTGCCGGCACTTCAAGCACGACCTTGTCGGTCTCGATCTCGATCAGGATCTCATCGACGGCCACGGCCTCGCCGGCCTTCTTCTTCCACTGCAACATCGTGGCTTCTGCCACCGATTCCGACAGTTGCGGAACCTTCACTTCAACGATCGCCATTTTTCTGTTTCCGGTTTGTTCTGTTCAGACAAGGATCACTTGGTCAGCACGAAGCCCTTGAGCTTGGCAAAGGCGGCATCGACCAGCGCCTTCTGCTGCTCCTGGTGCAGATGGGCATAGCCCACCGCGGGCGAGGCGGAGGCGGCGCGGCCGGCATAGCCCAGCTTCTGGCCTTCGCTCATGTTCTCGTGGATGTAGTGCTGCACGAAGAACCAGGCGCCCTGGTTCTGCGGCTCGTCCTGGCACCACACCACGTCCACCAGGCTCGGGTACTTCTTGAGCTCGGCACCGAAGGCCTTGTGCGGGAACGGGTACAACTGCTCGACGCGGATGATGGCCACGTCGTCGCTGCCCTTCTCCTCGCGCTTCTTGACCAGGTCGTAGTAGACCTTGCCCGAGCACGCGATCACGCGCTTGACCTTGGCCGCGTTCTTGGCCACGGCCTCGCTCTGGTCCGGGATCACGGTCTGGAAGCCGCCCTTTGTGAACTCGGACAGCGGCGAGGTCGCATCCTTGTTCCGCAGCAGCGACTTGGGCGTCATGATGATCAGCGGCTTGCGCAGGTTGCGCACCTGCTGGCGGCGCAGCACGTGGAAGATCTGGCTGGCCGTGGTCGGCTGCACGATCTGCATGTTGGTGTCGGCCGCCAGCTGCATGAAGCGCTCCAGGCGGGCCGAGCTGTGCTCGGGGCCCTGGCCTTCGTAGCCGTGCGGCAGCATCAGTGTGATGCCGTTGACGCGGCCCCACTTCACTTCGCCGGAGGCAATGAACTGGTCGATCACGACCTGGGCGCCGTTGGCAAAGTCGCCGAACTGCGCTTCCCAGATCACCAGGGTGTTCGGGTCGTTGGATGCGTAGCCGTATTCGAAGCCCAGCACCGCCTCTTCGGACAGGATGGAGTCGATGACAACGAAGGGCGCCTGGCCGTCGGCCGCATGGTGCAGCGGCGTGTAGGTGCCGGTGTCCCACTTCTCGCGGTTCTGGTCGTGGATCACCGCGTGGCGGTGCGTGAAGGTGCCACGGCCGCAGTCCTCACCCGACAGTCGCACCGGATAGCCGCGGGCCACCAGCGAGGCGAATGCCATGTGCTCGCCCATGCCCCAGTCGACGTTGATCTCGCCGCGGCCCATCGCGGCGCGGTCGGCGTAGACCTTCTTGACCAGTTGGTGCGGCGTGATGCTGTCCGGGATGGTCGTGATGCGCTCGGCCAGGCGCTTCCACTCCGTCAGAGGCAGCGCGGTGTCGGCGGCGTCGGTCCAGCGCTTGTTCAGGAACGGCGACCAGTCGACCGCGTACTTGCTCTTGAAATTGCTGATCGTGATGTCTTCGGCGTGCTTGCCGGCGTCCATGGCGGCGCGGTAGGCCTTGGCCATGTCGTCGCCCAGCGTGTCGCCCAGGCCCTGCGCGGCCAGCTTGTCGGCGTACAGCTTGCGCGTGCCGGGGTGTTGGGCGATCTTCTTGTACATCAGAGGCTGGGTCAGGCTCGGCGTGTCCTGCTCGTTGTGGCCCAGCTTGCGGAAGCAGACGATGTCGACGACCACGTCCTTGTTGAACTCCTGCCGGTAGTCCAGTGCCAGTTGCGTGCACAGCACGACGGCTTCGGGGTCGTCGCCGTTCACGTGCAGCACGGGGGCCTCGACCATCTTGACCACGTCGGTGCAGTACAGCGTGGAGCGCGTGTCGCGCGGGTCGCTGGTCGTGAAGCCGATCTGGTTGTTGATGACCAGGTGGACCGTGCCGCCGGTGTAATAGCCGCGCGTCTGGGCCAGCGCCAGCGTTTCCATGATCACGCCCTGGCCGGCGAAGGCCGCATCCCCGTGCACCAGCACAGGCAGCACCGTGTCGCCTTCGGTGTCGCCGCGGCGGTCCATGCGGGCCTTGACCGAGCCTTCGACCACGGGGTTGACGATCTCCAGGTGCGAGGGGTTGAACGCCAGGGACAGGTGGACCGGGCCGCCGGGCGTGGACACGTCGCTGGAGAAGCCCTGGTGGTACTTCACGTCACCGGCCGGCAGATCTTCCGGCGCGGTGTGGTCGAACTCCGCGAACAGGTCGGCCGGTCGCTTGCCCAGGATGTTGACCAGCACGTTCAAGCGGCCGCGGTGGGCCATGCCGATCACGACTTCCTGCACGCCGCGCTTGCCGGCTTCCTGCACCAGCTCGTCCATGGAGGCGATGAAGCTCTCGCCGCCTTCCAGCGAGAAGCGCTTCTGGCCCACGTACTTGGTGTGTAGGAAACGCTCCAGGCCCTCGGCCGCGGTCAGGCGGTCCAGGATGTCCTTCTTCTTCTGCGCGTCGAAATTGGGCTTGCTGCGGATGCTTTCCAGCCGCTGCTGCCACCAGCGCTTCTCGGCCTGGCTGGTGGTGTGCATGTACTCGGTACCGATGGTGCCGCAGTAGGTCTCGCGCAGCGCGTTGGTCAGGTCGCGCAGCGACATGGTCTCGCCCGGGAAGAACGTGTTGCTGGTGTTGAACACGATTTCCTGGTCGGCGTCGGAAAAGCCGTAGAACGACAGCTCCAGCTCGGGGATGTCGTCGCGCACATCGCGCTTCAAGGGATCCAGGTCGGCCCAGCGGGCTCCGACGTTGCGGTAGGCGGCGATCAGCTGCTGCACCGCCGTGCGCTTGCGGCCCATCTCCGAATCGGCACCGCTGGCCACGACGACCTGGGTCTGTCCCTGCTTGGCGCGCTCGGCGAAGGCGTTGACGACCGGCAGGTGCGGCACGTCGCGCATGTTGGAGCCATCGACGGCCGGCACGTGCTGCAGCGCGTCGAAGTATTCGCGCCAGTTGTCGGGCACGCTGCCAGGGTTGGCGAGATAGTTCTCGTACAGCTCTTCGACGTAGGGCGCGTTGCCCCCGAAGAGATAGGTGTTGTTCAGGTACGCCGTGTAGATCGACGGTGGCGTTGCACTCATTGCGCTGACCTCCGTTCCCCTTGGGGGAACATTAGCTGGTTTGCATGACCTTCCGCGACACGGCTGAACCGGATGGCGGATGCGACTGTGGCTGGGAAGGGCCTAAGTTCGGCGCGCGATTATCACACCGAAAGCCGAAGCGGTCCGCGGACAGGCGCGCACCCACATCGGTCTCACCCACCACGCACGGCTCTCTGCGCGGGCCGTCAGCGACCGACCCGGTCGCGGACCTGCTGCAATGCGCCGGGGTCTTCCATGGTCGTCAGGTCGCCCGTGTCGCGGCCCTCGCACACGGCCTGGATCGCCCGACGCAGCAGCTTGCCGCTGCGGGTCTTGGGCAACAGTCCGACGAAGTGCACGCGCGCCGGGCGTGCCAGAGCGCCCAATCGGCCTTCGACGACCTTCATGATCTCGCCTTCGAACGCGAGCCGGGCGGTGTCGTCGACGAGGCCGCCAGCGTCGCGCGCCACGACGAAGGCCATCGCCACCTGGCCCTTGAGCGCATCGGCCACGCCGACCACAGCGACCTCGGCGACATTCGGGTGGCTGGAGATGCTTTCCTCGATCTCGCGCGTGCCCAGGCGGTGTCCGGCCACGTTGATCACATCGTCGGTGCGGCCGAGGATGTAGTAATAGCCGTCGGCATCGCGCACCCCCCAGTCGAAGGTGTTGTAGACACGCCTGCCTGGAATGCTGTCCCAGTAGGTCCTGACGAAGCGGTCGTCGTCGCGCCAGACGGTCTGCATGAAGCCGGGAGGCGTCGGCCCCTGGATGACAACCACGCCCTTCTGGTCGGCGCCGGTCAGTTCCTCGCCCGTGGCCTCGTCCAGCAGGCGCACGTCGAAGCCGTACATGGGCACCCCGGGGCTGCCGAACCTGCTCGGCCCCTTCTCCACTCCGTTGGCGATGGTCATGAGCGGCCAGCCGGTCTCTGTCTGCCAGTAGTTGTCGATGATGGGCACGCCCAGTGCAGTACCGATCCAGCGGCCGGTGGGCTCGTCCAGCGGCTCACCTGCCAGGAACAGCGCCTTGAGGCTGGAGACGTCGTACTTCTTCAGATAAGCCGGGTCCTGCTTCTTGAGAACGCGCACGGCCGTGGGCGCGCTGAACATGACGGTGGCCTTGTACTTCTGGACCAGCGACCACCAGATGCCAGGGTCGTTGCCGCCGTCCATCCCGCGCGTGGGCAGGCCTTCGTACAGGATGGTGGCCATGCCGGCGATCAGCGGGCCATAGACGATGTAGCTGTGGCCCACGACCCAGCCGATGTCGCTGGTACAGAAGAAGGTCTCGCCCGGTTGGCCCATGAAGATGTGCGGCACGCTGGCGGCCAGCGCCACGGCATAGCCGCCGGTGTCGCGCTGCACGCCCTTCGGCTTGCCCGTGGTGCCGCTGGTGTACAGCGTGTAGCTGGTGTGGGTCGCTTCGACCCAGGTGCACGGGACAACGGTGTCCATATGCTGCTGGCGCAGCTGCGCGTAGTCGTGGTCGCGGCCGGGCGTGCGCTGCATCGCCGCCAGGCCCCGGTCGACCAGCAGCACGGCCGCTGGCGTGTGGCGCGACAGGCGGATGGCCTCGTCGAGCAGCGGCTTGTAGGGGATGACCTTGCCGCCACGCGAGCCGGCGTCGGCGCTCACGATGAGCGTGGGCTCGGCATCCTCGATGCGCGAGGCCAGGGAGCCTGAGGCGAAGCCGCCGAACACCACCGAGTGGATGGCGCCGATGCGCGCGCAGGCCAGCATCGCGAACACGGCCTCGGGCACCATGGGCATGTAGATCTGCACCCGGTCGCCCTGGACCACGCCCAGCGCGCGCAAGACCGCCGCCATGCGCTGCACCTCGGCGTGCAGCTCGGCGAAGCTGTAGGTCCGCTCCGTGCCGGTCTCGGTCGAGACGTGGATCAGCGCGGCCTGGTCGCGGCGCGCGACCAGGTGCCGGTCCACGGCGTTGTGGCACAGGTTGGTGGTGCCGCCCGCGAACCAGCGCGTGAATGGCCCATTGGTGTCGTCGCAGATGGTCCGCGGAGCTTGCTGCCAGTCGATCAGCCGGGCCTGCTCGGCCCAGAATGCGTCGCGGTCGTCGAGCGAGCGTCGGTAGAACTCTGCGTAGGCGGGCATGTATCCTCAGCTTGGTGGAATGCGGGCGGGCGCAGCATGCCCGCCGGGGCTGCAGTTGCGCAATCGGGTGTTGCACTCGGATACGTCGCTGGCACAATTTGTCGATGCCGATCCGATCGCACCGTGCCCACCTTGCCCGACGAGGACTGTGCACGTGAGCCGGCGAGACAAACCAGCCATCTTCCAGCTGCTGGCCCTGTTCGAGGCGCGCTACGCGATGCGCGTGCTGTGGGCCCTGCGCGACGGCCATGCCCAGACCTTCCGGCTGCTGCA
>CAJYRH010000209.1 GCA_913776795.1 uncultured Pseudorhodoferax sp.
GTATTGAAGTAGCGGCTGGCCTGGCCGAAGGCCTTCATCACCTCGGGCCGCACCGTGAGGCCGGCCACCGGGTGGCCGTTGCCCATGGGCTTGCCCATGGTCACCATGTCGGGCACCACGCCGTGGCGTTGGAAGCCCCAGAAGGCCTCGCCTGTGCGGCCGAAGCCGGGCTGCACCTCGTCGGCGATGAACACGCCGCCGGCTGCGTGGATGGCCTGGACGGCCTCGCGCAGGAAGCCGGCCGGGGCCGCGAACACACCGTCGCTGGAAAACACGGTGTCCACGAGCAGGGCAGCAGGCTGGAGGCCATGGGCCTGCAGGTCGGCGATGGCTGCGCGCACGCCGTCGGCGAAGCGCTTGCCCGTTTCCGTGTCGCCGCCCGTGGGCGCATCGACCAGCCGCACGTGGTCGCCGATGCGCACGTATTGCCCCAGCGAGGGCGAAGCACAGGCGATGGCCGATGTCACGCCGTGGTAGGCGAAGCGCGTCACGATGAGGCCGGTGCCGCCCGTGTGCGCGGTGGCGATGCGCATGGCCAGGTCGTTGGCCTCGCTGCCCGTGCAGGTGAAGGTGGCGTGGCCCAGTTCGGGCGGCATGGTGGCCAGCAGGCGCTCGGCGTAGTCGAGGATGCCCTCGTGCAGGTAGCGCGTGTGCGTGTTGAGCACGGAGGCCTGGCGCGCGATGGCCTCCACCACCTCGGGTCGGGCATGGCCCAGCGGCACCACGTTGTTGTAGGCGTCCAGCCAGGGCGTGCCGGCCGCATCGAACAGCCACACGCCTTCGCCGCGCACGGGGTGGAAGGGCTCTTCGTAGAACAGCCGGTAGGCCGGGCCCAGCAGGCGCGCGCGGCGCGCGAGCAGGTCGGCGGTGGAGGTCTCAGGCATGGGTGGTTTCCGGTGTGCGGCAGGCGGTGTGGATGGCGTTGTGCACCTGCTCGGGCGTGAGGTCGGCGCAAACCTGCAGCCGGGCCCACGACACGGCGTTGTTGCGCATGAGGTAGGCCGCGTTCTCGGGCTGGCGTGCGGCGCGCCAGCCGCTGATGGCCACCACCATGGCAAGCCGTGCGCGCACCAGGTCGAGCAGCGCGAGCGTTTCGGCGTCGGTCAAAGGCGAGACCGCGTGGTAGTCGGCTGCGAACCGGGCAATGGTGGCCAGCGCGTCGCCCTGCTCGTCGATGTGGTAGGAGGCCGCGACGGCCAGGTCGTCCACGAGCGGCGCATGCACCATGTCGCCGAAGTCCAGGATGCCGGAGACCCGGGCTGGCTCGGCCGGGTCGACCAGCAGGTTGTAGAGGTTGAAGTCGTTGTGGATGGGCTGGCGGCGCAGCGTGGCCAGGCGGGGCTTGGTGCGCCGCACGAAGCCGTCGAGCGCGGCCTCGGCCAGTGCGCGGCGGGCTGGGTCGGCCACGTGCACGAGCAGCGGGCGCACGCGGTCGGCGCGCTGGATGTCCCAGGGCAGCTCGCGTGCGGCGGCGGCATGGTCCAGGCCGGCAAGCACGCGGTCCAGCCGGGCCAGCATGCGGGCCACGCTGCTGCGTTGCGCGGCCGAGCGCGGCGCCTGCGGCATGGGCAGGCCTTCGAGGAAGCTGAAGACACGCGCCACGCGCGTGCGGCCCTGCGCATCCTGGATCTGCACCGAGGGTGCGCCGTGGCGGTCGGGCAGCAGGCGCTGCACGGGCAGGGCAGGGTCGGTGTGCGCGACGTGCAGCAGCGCCTGGGTCTGGAAGTCGGCCACCACGGGGTCTTCGTCCGGGTGCGACAGCTTGAGCATGCAACGCGCACCACCGTCCGCCGGCTCCAGCAGGAAGTTGGCATCGCGCTCGCCTGTGAGCGGCTTGAGCTGGCCTGCCATTCCATAGTGGCGTTGCAGCAGGTCGGCCGCCCAGTGGGTCGCCACCGGCGCGGGCGGGGCGGTCAACACGGCGGCCTCGGGCAGTGCCGCGCGGACCGCGGCGTCCAGATCGTGTGTCATCGCGTGGCCGCCTCCGTCAGCCTGTGCGCCGAACGAACGCCGTGTGGTCGGCGGCAGGCAGCCTGCGTGCTGCTGTCGATCCCCGCTGCGCGGGGCCTCTCGCCAGGTGCACTCATGCCGCCCCCTCGAACCCGCCCAGCGCGCTCGCCAGGTTGGGCCCCAGGTCTTCCGACAGGTAGCCGCCTTCCTGCACGAGCACGGTGGGCAATCCCAGGCGCGCGATCTCGCCCAGGATGCGGGCGAAGCCCGGCGTGCTGACGGCGAGCATCTGGTAGGGGTCGTGCTCGTGCGCGTCCAGGCCCAGGGCCACGACCAGCGCGGCCGGCGCATACGCGCGAATGGTGGACAGGGCCGTGGCCAGCGCTGCCAGGTAGCCCTCGTCCTGCGTGCCGCGGGGCAGCGGCAGGTTCAGGTTGTAGCCCAGGCCTTCGCCTTCGCCCAACTCGTGGGCATGGCCGGTGAAGAAGGGCGTGCAGAAATGCGGGTCGCCGTGCAGCGAGACGGTCAGCACGTCCTTGCGGCGCCAGAAGATGCCCTGCGTGCCGTTGCCGTGGTGCACGTCGATGTCCAGGATGGCCACGCGGTCGTGTTTCTGGCGCAGGTGCTGGGCCGCGATGGCCGCGTTGTTGAGGTAGGTGAAGCCGTTGGCGCGGTCGGCGTAGGCATGGTGGCCGGGCGGGCGGCACAGCGCGTAGGCGGCGCGCTCGCCGTCCAGCACGAGCTCGGCCGCGTGCGTGGCCACGTGGGCCGACCAGGTCGCAGCGTGCCAGGTATGCCGGCCGATGGAGCAGGCCATGTCGCCCATGTGGTAGCCGGCCTGGCCGACCAGGCTGTCGGGATAGGTGAAGGGCTGGCCCGGGAACGGGTGCACGTTGGGCATCACCTCCTCGGACGCGCCTTCGAGCTGCTGCCAGCGCTCCCAGGCCGTTTCCAGGAAGCGCAGGTACTGCGGCGTGTGGATGGCGGCGCGCGGGCCTGGACCATGGTCCGCGGGTGCCAGGATCTCGTGGCCCTGCGCGCGCGCCGCGTCGAGCAGCAGCGTGCCGCGCTCGGGCTGCTCGTTGCTGCGCTTCATGCGGCCGCGCACGATGAACTGCTGCGGGTCGTGGCCGACGTGCTGGTCGCTGTAGATGACTTTCATGGGGGCTTTCAGTCCGGGTTCAGTACTGGGGTTCGACGGTCCAGCTGATGGGAATCTCAGCCACGCTGGCCGAGGCGGGAAGTTCGAGCACGGTGCGCGCGATGCGGGCGATGTCTTCGGGCCGCGTGGCCTGCTGTTGCTGTTCGAGCGGCAGGCCGGCCGCCATGTCGGTGGCGACGAAGCCCGGGCACAGGGCGGTGCAGCGCACGCGCGATGCGGCACCGCAGTGGCGGATGCCGTGGGCCAGCGAGAGCACCGCGGCCTTGCTGAGCGCGTAGAGCGAGGCCTCGGCCGTGCGCACGCGCTTGGCCGCCAGCGAGGCCATGACCAGCACCTTGCCTTCGCGTGCGGCCAGCAGGTGCGGCCAGGCCTTGCGCGTGAGGCGCAGCGGCGACTTGACGTTGACCTCCAGCAGCCGGTCGACCTCGTCGTCGTCAGCCGCGACGACCGAGCTGGTGCTGAGGATGCCGGCGTTGTGCACGAGCGCATCGATGCCGCCGAAGTCGCGCACGGTGGCGGCCACCCAGTCGGTCTCGCTCTGCTTGTCCTCGGCGTCGAAGCGGTAGATGCGGGCCTGCTCGTCGGAGTAACCGGCGTAGGCCGTGGTGGCGCTGCGTGTACCGACGCTCACGCGCCAGCCATGGGCCAGCAGTTCGCGGGTGATGGCCAGGCCGATGCCGCGGTTGCCGCCGCTGACCATGGCGATGGGGGAAGGGCTGCCCATCTCAGGGTTGCACGGCGCTGGTGCGCCACCCGCAGAGCACGAAGCCGGCTCGAAGGCAAAGGTCCGACAGGCCGCGGAGCAGGCCATGCAAGCGCAGCCGCGGAACTGGCTCTGCCAGGCCGCCGGGTGCGCCCCCTTGAGGGGGGATGGGA
>CAJYRH010000210.1 GCA_913776795.1 uncultured Pseudorhodoferax sp.
TGTCGGCGCACGGCGCGCCCGCCCGTACGCGTCCTCCTACACCGGCACGGTGGATTGCTTGAGCGCGCGCAGCACGAAGTGCGACTTGCTGCGCGAGAAGCTCTACAAGATCCCGGGCATCCGTCACAGCAAGTCGCACTTCGTGCTGCGCGCGCTCAAGCAATCCACCGTGCCGGTGTAGGAGGACGCGTACGGGCGGGCGCGCCGTGCGCCGACAGGCAAAAAGGCGCGGCGTGCGGGACAGCCCACGATCTGCGCTTGATCATGGACAAATGCGTCGCCTGTGACGCTCAACCACTGAACAGAAAGACCATCCATGCGCAGCATCCGGCGACTTTCCTTCCGAGCTGTTCTCACGGCGGCGGCGGCCTGCACCGCCACCAGCGCGATGGCCCAGGGCCTGCGGTTCGACCAGGACCAGCGCGTGTGGCTGCAGCTTTCGGCTTTTCGCCCGAGCGTGGACACGGATCTGCGCATCGACGAGACCGGCAGCGTGCTGCGTGGAACACCGCTCAACGGCGAGAGCGACTTCGGCCTGGCCGGCCGCAAGACGGTGCCGGCGGCGTTGCTGGGCGTGCGGATCGCCGACCGCTGGCGGGCGGAGTTCGAGTACTTTGCGCTGAACCGCAGCGGCAGTGCCACCACGTCAGGGCTGCGGTTCGGCGATGGCGAGTTCACGGCAGGCATCGACACGCGCATGCGCACGCGCACCTACCGGCTGAGCGCCGGCTACGCGTTCCTGAAGGACACCGACCGCGAGGCCGGCCTGCTGGTGGGGGCGCACGTGACCGATGCACTCATCAGCGTGCGCGGTGCTGCCACCGTCAATGGGCAGTTCGTGGGTGCCTTCACCGAGCGGCGCTCGGAAACCCTGCCGGCGCCCACGATCGGCCTGTACGGCAACTACCGTCTCGACACGCGCTGGGAACTCAATGGCCGGGTCGACGTGTTCAAGCTGAACATCGGCGACTACGACGGGCGTCTCGTGAACCTGCAGGCCAATGCGCTCTACCGGGTCACGCCCAACGTCGGTGTGGGCCTGGGATGGCGCTACCACGACCTGCGCGTGGATGCCGACGCGCGAAACTTCTCGGGTGACCTGAAGTACCGGATGAGCGGGCCGCAGCTGTTCCTGCAGGCCGGCTTCTGAGCGAACGGCGGCGCGGCGCGGCGTTCAGCCGCGCACCACCGCATGCTCCAGCTGGCCCATGGCCTGGCGCACGGCGCCCAGGCGCGCGTCCTGCGTGCGTGCAGCGCTGACGATGCCGTCCATGATGTCGCTGGCGAGCAGCGCCGCCTGCTGCATCTGCCGGATCGCACGGCCGGATTCATGCACCCGCGTGCTGCCCTGCGCAACGCTGTCGGAGGACGCGGCGATCACCGTCTTGATCTCGCGCGCAGCGTCGGCGCTGCGCCGCGCCAGGTTGCGCACCTCGCTGGCCACCACCGCGAAGCCGCGGCCCTGTTCGCCCGCGCGCGCGGCCTCGACCGCAGCGTTCAGCGCCAGCAGGTTGGTCTGGAACGCGATGCCGTCGATCAAGCCGACCATCTCGCCGATGCGGCGCGAATCGACGCTGATCTGCTCCATGGTCTGGATCGCACCGCCGATCGCCCGTTCGCCGGCCTGCGCCGCGGCCGCCACCTCACGCGTGTGCGCGTGCGCGCCGTGGGCCTTCTCGGCACCCTCGTGCACCAGCAGCTGCAATTGCTCGAAGGCCTGCTGCACCAGGCGCGTCGCTTCGAAACGGGCCGTGATGTCGGTGGCGTACTTGACCACCTTGAAGGGCTGGCCGGACTGGTTCACGACCGGGCTGTAGTTGGCCTCGATCCACACGTCCTTGCCATGGCGGTCGATGCGGCGGAACTGGCCCCGGTGGTACTCGCCCTGCCCCAGCTGCTGCCAGAAGGCCAGGTATTCGCGCGAGTTGCGCTCCTCCGGCGGCATGAACATCCTGTGGTGGCGACCCACCAGTTCGTCTTCGGACGCATAGCCCATGGCGTCCAAGAAGTTGCGGTTGCAGCGCAGGATGTGGCCGTCCAGCGTGAATTCGATGACGGCCTGCGCCCGGCCCACCGCGGCGAGCTGGCTCGCTGCCTCGGCATCGCGCAGCACCTCGGCAGAAATGTCCATCGCGTACTTGACGATCCGCAGCACGCGGCCGCTGCGGTCCAGCACCGGGCTGTAGTTGGCCTGCAGCCACACCTCCTCGCCATGCCCGGTCAGGCGCTTGCAGCGCCCCACGAACGGCTCGCCGCGGCGCAGCCGTTCCCAGAACCGGACGTATGCGCTCTCGTCGTGGTCTGCCATGTCGAGAAAGATGCGGTGGTGCTGGCCGCGCAACGCATCCAGGCTGTAGCCCATCAGCGCCAGGAATTGCGCATTGGCGTGCAACACACGGCCGTGCGGGTCGAACTCGATCACCGCCTGGTTGCCGTACAGGGCCTGGAGCTGGCGCTGTGCAAGGGCGCCGCGGCCCGGGAAAAGGGACGACAGCAGGCGAAACGGGTTCATGCTATGGCTCGAAAAGGGAGGGCGCGCCAGGGTCGGCACAGCCAAGACCATCGATTTTGGTCAGTCCATCTGAAAAGCAAACCAATCTTTTCTCACATTGGTGCTTTACGTGGGCATGTGGCGCGCCAGCAGCCACGCTGCTGGTCGCCATGCAGCCTGCGCCTGCCGGTCAGGACGCCTTCCAGAAGATGTAGTCGGCCTGGTAGGGCACGGTGACCCGCTGGCCCTTGCTGGTGGGGGTGCAGGCCATCGTGGTCGGCGCCACGCCGCCCTGCAGTGCCACGCGCTGGATGTAGGTCACGCCCGTCATCGCGCCGCTGCCCATCGCCGGGTTGGCCTTGACCAATTGGTACGGCAGGCTGGTCGGGCCCGAGGGCGCGACGGCCAGTTGCGTGGCGGTGAGCTTGGAGCCATCGGAGGACTCCCAGGTGGCCGGCGGGCCGAAATAACGGCCGACCTGTCTGCCGCTGCGGTCCATGAGCTTGGCCTCGGGACCGACGAAGGTCCATTCGACCTGGCCGGGCATGCCCGCCTTGTCACGGCATTCATACAGGATCTCGCCCTTGCCGACGGTTTCCATGGCCACGCGGTTGCCGGCCGGCACCTGGATGCTCGCCGGCAGGCTGGCCTGCGAGAAGGCCATGCCGCTGCTGCGGTCCATGGAACCGCAGGCGGCAAGCAGCGCCGCGGCGGAAACGGCCAGGCCGATGGTGGCGAAACGGATGGAAGGGGAATGGCGCATGGGACTCGCTCCAGTAGTTGATCGTGTGGGTACTACTGGCAAGTCGCACCGTTGGATGCAGTGGCTTTGAAACAAATTGTGACGAAACCACCGATGGGGGCGGTCGATGGCGGCCGGTGGCAGCTGAACTTCGCCGACAGGACGGCATCGCATCGACACCATGCAATACCGACCTGCCTTTGCTTCCCGCGCCGACCGCCGCCTGCTGCTGCGCTCCGCCGCCGCGTGTCTGCCGCTGGCCTGGTGGCCGGCCCACGCACAGCCGGCCCAGCCGCAACCCCTGGCACGGGCGGTGCCTTCCAGCGGCACGTCCTTGCCCGTGGTCGGCCTGGGCAGCTGGATCACCTTCAACGTGGGCGACGACCCCCAGGGCCGGGCCGCCGCCGCGGCCGTGGTGGCCGCCTTCTTCGCCGCGGGCGGGCGGCTGATCGATTCCTCGCCGATGTACGGCTCGGCGCAGGAGGTGATCGGCGCGTCGCTGGCCGCCTTGCGCCAGCCGCCATTGTTTGCCGCCGACAAGGTCTGGACCCGCGGGGCCGAGCGCGGCGACGCGCAAATCGCCACCTCACGCCAGCGCTGGCGCCTGGCGCGGCCCTTCGACCTGCTGCAGGTGCACAACCTGCTCGACTGGGAGACTCAGCTGCCGCGGCTGTTCGCCATGAAGCAGGACGGCCAGCTGCGGCACGTGGGCATCACCACCTCCGAGGGCCGCCGGCACCGCGATGTCGAGGCCCTCGTGCGCCAGCACCCGCTGGATTTCGTTCAGCTGAGCTACAACCTGCTGGACCGCGAGGCCGAGGAGCGGCTGCTGCCGCTGGCGGCCGACCGCGGCACGGCCGTGCTGGTGAACCGCCCCTTCCGCCAAGGCGCGCTGCTGCAGCAGCTGCAGCACCACCCGTTGCCCGGCTGGGCGGCCGAGATCGGCTGCCGCCACTGGGCCCAGGTGGCGTTGAAGTTCGTCGTCTCCCACCCCGCCGTGACCTGCGCCATTCCCGCCACCAGCCAGGTGGCGCATGTGCGGCAGAACATGGACGCCGCGCGCGGGCCGATGCCGGATGCGGCGCTGCGCCGGCGCATGGCGGCCGACGTGGCGGCGCTGCTGTAGGCGACGGCGATGTCCGAGTGGTGGACCTACCGGCTCGAGGATTTCATGATGTTCGCGCCGGCGACCTACCAGCGCCTGTTCGCGCTGTACAACGCCCAGGTCTGGCCGGCACAGCTTGTCGCCCTGCCGCTCGCCGCGCTGGCGCTGTGGCTGCTCGCGCGCCAGCCCGCACGCTGGCGCCTGGCCTGCGCGCTGGTCGCCGCCGGCTGGCTGTGGACGGCCTGGGCCTTCCACTGGCGGCGCTACGCCGGCATTCACACCGCAGCGCCGTGGTTCGCCGCCGGCTTCGCGCTGCAGGCGCTGGTGCTGGCCTGGCTTGCGCGGCCCGCCAGCCCCTGGCACATGCCGGCAGGCACGGGCTGGTCGCGCGCGCTGGCGCTGGCGCTGGTGGCCGGCGCGGTGCTGCTGCAGCCGCTGGCCGAACTGCTGCCCGACCGGCCCTGGCGCCAGGCCGCCCTGTTCGGCCTGACGCCGGATGCCACGGCCATCGGCACCCTCGGCATGCTGGCATTGCTGCAACGGCGCGGTGCCAGAGCGTGGCAGGCCGCCGCCTGGGCGATGCCGCTGCTGTGGTGCCTGGCCAGTGCCGCCACGTTGTGGACACTGGGGCTGCCGGCCTGGGTATGGCTGTTGCTCGCGCCCGTGCTGGCCCTGCTCGCGCGGTGGTCGGCGGCCTCCTGGCGCCGATGACGCGCGGCCCTTCGCCCGGCTGACGGCACGGAGCGTCGGCCGGCGCTGGGACGCGTGCGTCTCGGTCTGCGCAGGCGCCCGCCCCGTGGACTGGCAGGACGGGATGGCCAGCGCCGTCTCTGCATGGCATGGCGCGTCCTGGCGGTGGCCTGCACCGCAGCCACCCCCGTGCGCGCACGGCCGCGCGGGCACAATCCGCGCCCCATGCCCGCACCCGCCTTGCTGCCCCGCCCCACCGCCCTGTTGCTGATCGCCGCCATCGCCTGCTGCTTTGCGGGCAACCACGTCGCCGCGCGGCGGGCCTTCGACGACGGGGCCGGCGTGCTCACGGCCATCCTGTGCCGGGCCGCCACGGCCCTGCTGGTGCTGGGCGCGCTGGTCGCGTGGCGCCGCGAGCGCCTGGCACTGCCGGCCGGCACCGGCGGCTGGCAGTTGCTGCTGGGCCTGCTGCTGGCGGTGCAGAGCCTGTGCCTGTACTCGGCCGTGGCGCGCATCCCGGTGGCCCTGGCCCTGCTGGTGGCCAACACCTTCCCGGTGCTGCTGGCCTTGCTGAACTGGGCCACGGGCGGACCGCGGCCGACGCAGCGCGCCTGCCTGGTGATGGGCACCGTGCTCGCGGGCCTGCTGCTCGCGCTGGACGTGCCGGCGCGGCTGGCCGAGGCGCGTGGCGCCGGCAGCGGCATCGCCTGGGGCGCGGGCGTGGCCTTCGCCCTGACGGCCGCCACGGTCTTCGCGTGCAGCCTGTGGATCACCGACCGCCGGCTGGCCACGCTACCCGGCACGGTGCGCAGCTTCCATGCCATGCTGACGGTCTGCGTGAGCATGGCCATCGCCGGGGCGGCCGGGGCGGTGCCCGGCGGCCTGGCCTGGCCACAGCACGCGCCGGGCTGGACCGGGCTGGCGCTGCTGATGCTGCTGTACTGCACCGGCTTCACACTGCTCTTCGTCTCGGTGCCGCGGCTGGACATGGCGCGCAACGCGCCGATGATGAACGTCGAGCCCATCGCGACGCTGTTCATTGGCTGGGCCGTGCTGGGCCAGTGGCTGGCGCCCATCCAGCTGGCCGGCACGCTCGTGGTGCTGGCCGGCATCGTGCTGCTGTCGCGCAACCGGCGCTGAGGCGGCGAGCCGGCGCTGCGCGGCAGAGGGCCATGGCCGCTCACTGCCGGCTCTGACGGCTCTGACGGCTCTGACGGCGGTGGCGGCTGTGGCGGCTGTGGCGGCTGTGGCGGCTGTGGCGGCTACCGCCGGCACGCCGGCCGCCGGTCTGCGGTAGATTGCCCGACCCGCGGCCTGCCGCGCCTTTGCCCCAAGGATCCATGCTCGGCTCCCAACTCGTCGTCCGCGCGCTCGCGCGTCAGGGCGTCACCACCGTCTTCAGCCTGTCCGGCAACCAGATCATGCCGGTCTACGACGCCTGCCTGGACGCCGGCATCCGCATCGTGCACGTGCGCCACGAGGCCGCGGCCGTCTCCATGGCCGATGCCTGGGCCCAGGTCACCGGCGGCGTCGGCGTGGCGCTGCTGACGGCGGGCCCGGGCCTGGCCAACGGCCTGGCGCCGCTGATGTCGGCGCTGCACGCCGAGAGCCCGGTGCTGCTGTTGTCGGGCGACACGCCGCTGGCCGAGGATGGCCTGGGTGCGTTCCAGGAGCTGGACCAGGCCGGCATGACGCGCCCCGTGGCCAAGGCCGCGCGCCGCGTGCGCGGCCTGGACGAACTGGCCGGCGCTGTGGACCAGGCCGTCGCGCTGGCACTGGCACCGCGCCGCGGCCCCGTGCATCTGGCCCTGCCCTTCGACCTGCTGACGGCCGACAGCGGCCTGGCCGCACTGCCGCCGCTGCCCGTGCCGCCGCCGGTGCCGGTCGCCGACGCCGCCAGCCTGGCGGCGCTTGCCGGGCTGCTGGCCCAGGCCGAGCGCCCGCTGGTACTGGCCGGCCCGGATGCGGCACGCGCGGCGCAGCGCCCGGCCTGGCAGGCACGCGGTGCGCAATGGGCGGCGCCGGTGCTGGCCCTGGAAAGCCCGCGCGGCCTGCGCGACCCCTCGCTCGGCGCGGCCGCCGAATGCCTGGCCCGCGCCGACCTGGTGGTGCTGGCCGGCAAGCCGCTGGACTTCACGCTGGGCTTCGGCCGCGGCCAGGTGTTCGGCGCGCAGGCCCGCGTCGTCGTGCTGGACCCGGACCCGTCGCTCGTCGAACGCGCGCGCGACCTGCTGGGCGAGCGGCTCGCACTGGCCTGCGTCTGCGACAGCGGTGCGGCGCTGGACCAGGCCGCACGGCTGGCCCGGCCGACGACGGACCGCCTGGACCGCGCGGACTGGCGGCAAAGCGTGGCGGCTGCGCTGGTCACGCGCAGCCAGGCCCAGCCCGCCCCCGTCGCGGCCGGGCGCATCGGCTCGCGCGTGCTGTGCGAGCAGGTGCAGCGCTTCCTGGCTGCCGCGTCCGAGCCCATCGTGGTCTGCGATGGTGGCGAGTTCGGCCAATGGGCCCAGGCCTTCTGCCAGGCCCCCGTGCGCATCATCAACGGCGTGGCCGGCGCCATCGGCGGCGGACTGCCCCAGGCCATCGCAGCCAAGATCGCGCGGCCCGGTGCGACCGTGGTCGTGCTGATGGGCGACGGCACGGCGGGCTTTCACCTGATGGAGCTGGACACGGCCGTGCGCGAAGCCGCACCCGTCATCGCCGTGGTCGGCAACGACCTGCGCTGGAACGCCGAGCACCAGATCCAGCTGCGCAACTACGGCCCCGGCCGCCTGGTGGGCTGCCAGCTGGCCGGGAGCGCGCGCTACCACGCCGTCGCGCAGGCGCTGGGTGGCTTCGGCGCGGCGGTGCGCGAGGAAGCGGACATCGCCACGGCCCTGCGCGAGGCCCAGGCCAGCGGACTGCCGGCCTGCATCGCCGTGGCCATCGACAGCCAGCCGGCGCCGGTGTTCAGCGCGCTGGCCCATCGGGCCGCCGCGCACTGAGGCGGTCATGCAGATCCGCCCCTATTGGGAAGCCGACGAGGCCGACGTCGTCGCGCTGTGGCAGGCCTGCGGCCTGACACGCCCCTGGAACGACCCGCTTAAGGACATCGCGCGCAAGCTCACGGTGCAGCGCGAGCTGTTCCTCGTCGGGGAGCTGGACGGCCGCGTCGTGGCCAGCGTGATGGCCGGCTACGAAGGCCATCGGGGCTGGGT
>CAJYRH010000211.1 GCA_913776795.1 uncultured Pseudorhodoferax sp.
TCTCCGTTTGCACCGCCGCCGGCAGCTCGCGGTAAAAGCCCCGGTACTGCAGCTCGTTGAACACCACCACGCTGACGGCCAGCAGGGCCATGGTGGCCACCACCGTGGCCGCGATGTACAGGCCGAAGCGGATCCAGATGCGGTCGAACATGCTGCCCGTGGCTGGTGCGGTGCGTCAGGGCAGCGCGGCATCGCCCGGCAGAAACCGGTAGCCGATGCCCCGCACTGTCTCGATCAGATCGCCCTGGCCGGCCTGCTGCAGCTTGCGCCGCAGCTTGGACAGGTGCGAGTCAATCACGCGGTCCAACGCGTCGCTTTCCGGCAGGCAGTGCTCGATCAGGTGGCTGCGCGAGAAGCAGCGCCGCGGCTGTGCCGCCAGGCAGGCGAGCAGCCGGAACTCGGTCAGCGTCAACGGCAGCGGCACGGTGCGCCCGTCGGGCTCATGGCACAGCGCCTCGTGTGCCCGGTGGTCGATCTCGATGCGGCCGACGCGGATGGCCGGCTGCTCCTTGTCCGCCGGCCGCGGCACGGCCCGGCGCAGCACGGCGCGCACGCGGGCCACCACCTCCGGCGGGCTGAACGGCTTGACGACGTAGTCGTCGGCGCCCAAACGCAGCCCCAGCAGCTTGTCCACATCGTCCGCCAGCGCCGTCACCATGATGACTGGCGTCTGGCCGTCTTCGCGGATGACCCGCAGAACGTCCAGCCCATCGACGCCCGGGAGGTGGATGTCCAGCAGCACGAGGTCTGGCCGCAGTTGTCGGAACAGCTGGATGGCGGTGGGGCCGTCGCCGGTCTGACGGGCCCGCAGGCCGTCGCGCTCCAGGTAGGCCGTGAGGATGCTGGCGATGCTGGGTTCATCCTCGACAACGAGGACGAGGGGGCCGGGCGTGGGCGCAGTGCTGGTCGTCATCATGGGGTTGGAACGTACGGCGGGCCGGGCCGGTGCACGCAGGCAGGCATGCAGGGGCCGCGCCATTGTCCACGGGCGCGCTCGCCGGGCGTGCACGGGCGTCTCCACGCAATCTCCACATGGCGTGCATGGCGGCGCAAGCTTGCGCGCGCCCAATCGGCTCGCATCGAAAGGCCTGCGTCTCCCGAGCGGCGGCCAAGCCATCTTCCGTCGAACCACCTTCGTCTTGACCCGTCCCGCTTCGCTCCTGTCGTTCACCGCCGCGGCCGCAGCGCTGCTGGCCGGATGTGCCGCGCCGCCGCCGGACCCGGTGCCGGCGCCGCTGGACGTCCCGACCGCCTGGACGCAACCCATGCCCTCGGGTCCCGCGCCGGCCGACCTGCGCGGCTGGTGGAAGGCGTTCGGCGATCCGGCGCTGGACACATTGGTCGACGAAGCCCTGGCGCACAACGTCGACCTGGCCATCGCGGGTGCGCGGCTGCGCGAAGCCCGGTTGCAGGGCAGCCGCGCGGCAGTGGCGTTCCGGCCTTCGCTCGCGGCCAATGCGCAGACGCTGCAGGACATCTCGGCCACCGACACCTACTTCCACGCCAGCATCGACATGGTCTGGGAACTGGGGCTGTTCGGCGCAGGGACAAGCACGCGCCAGGCCGCCGCGGCTGACGCCGACGCAGCCGAGTCCGATGCGCAAGGCGTGCGCGTGGCCGTGGTCGCCGATGTCGTGCGCAGTTACCTGGATCTGCAGGCCGCGCGGCGCCAGCTGCAACTGCAGCAGGAACTGGCCGCGCTCGACGCGCGCGGCATCGCGCTGGCCGAGGTGCGCCAGCAGGCGCGGATCGGCCAGGAGGGCGAGCTGGCGCTGGCGCGCGTGCGCGCCGACCAGGGCCGCGCCGCGCAGGCCCAGCCGCGCGAGGCGATGGCCCGTGCCGCGCACGCGCTGGCCGTGCTGCTCGGGCGGTATGCGCCCGACCCGGCCTGGAGCGCGTTGCCCGCCGGCATCGGCGCGGTCGCCCTGCATCCCGGTACGCTGGCCGAACTGCCAGCCGACCTGGTGCGCACCCGCCCGGACGTGCGCAGCGCCGAGGCGCAGGTGCACAAGGCGGCGGCCGAGGTCGGCCTGGCCCGCTCCGCGCTTTCGCCGCGCATCGCCATCATGGGCTCGCTGCTGTACGCGTACAACCTGACGAAGAACTTCCGTACCCGCACCGACAACGTGCCGGCCTTCGGCCCCGTGATCGACATTCCGCTGTTCGACTGGGGCCGCCGCAGCCTGCAGGTCCAGGCCCAGCAGGAGGCCTTGAATGCCGCGCTGCTGGGCTACCGCCGGGCCGTGCTCGCCGGTGTCGGCGAGGCCGAGGCGGCGCTGGCCGCCTACGCCGCCCAGCAGGCGCGCGCGCAGGCGCTGGAGCAGGCCTGGTCCGGCCTGCGGGCACAGGCCGCGGCCGGCCAGGTGCGCCAGGACCTGGGCCTGGCCAGCACCTACGATGGTCTGGCCCTGCGCCGGGCCGCGTTGCAGGCGCAGGCCGAACTGCTGACCGCGCAGGATGCGCAGGCGCTGTCCTACGTGGCGCTCTACAAGGCGCTGGGCGGCGCGCCGCTGCCCGCGGCGAGCGCGGCGCAGGCCGCTGCGGCCGAAAGCGGAGCCGGGCGATGATCGCGCTGGCGCGCAAGACCTTGGTGCACGAATGGCGCCGCTTCGTCCCGGCCATCTTCGCCGTCGGCTTCTCCGGCCTGCTGCTGGCCGTGCAGGCGGCGCTGGTGCTGGGCATCTTCGGCAGCGCCGCCGTCTACGTGAACACCTCCCGTGCCGACCTGTGGGTCGGCTACCCCGGCACGCAGAGCGTGAGCTTCGGCCGCAGCATCGGCAACGATGTGGCCGCGCGCCTGCAGATGGACCCGGCGGTGCAGGCGGTCGAGCCCTATCTGTGGGTGGACGCCGACTGGTATGGCACCGATGCGGCCACGGGCGGGGTGCCGGTCTATGTCTCCGGCATCCGCAGCGCGGCCGACGGCCTCATGTTCGCGCGCTTGCTGGCGCCCTGGCAGCGCGATGCCCTTCGCGAACCCGGCGCCGTCATCGTCGACAAGGCCGACCTCGACACGCTG
Source organism: uncultured Pseudorhodoferax sp. (assembly GCA_913776795.1). Next base: position 3,020 of record CAJYRH010000211.1, read on the forward strand.
GGCACCCGTGTCGGCCAGGCCGCATGGATCAACGGCCACCGCGTGCGCGTGGTGGCGGCCATCGGCGGCCTGCGCGGGCTGGGCGGCGTCAACGTGCTGGCCTCGCTGGACACGGCGCGCAGCCTGGCCGATGCCGATGCGGCCACCGGCAGCACCTACTGGGTCGCCAGCACGCGCACGCCGGCGACCCAGTAGGTGCTGCCCGCGCACGGCTGGCCCCGGCCACGCCGGCCCTGGGCCCCTACGAGGTCTGGACGGCGCCGCAGTTCTCGCGCCGCTCGCAGCTTTACTGGATCCTGGACACCGGCGCCGGCGTGGCTGTGCTGTTCATGGTGGTCGTCGTGTGCATGGTCGGCGTGGTCGTCACGAGCCAGTCGCTGCTGGCCGTGGTGGCCGGTTCGTCGCGGGAATACGCGGTGCTCAACGCGCTGGGTGTCAGCCACGGCGCGCTGGGCCGGCTGGTGGTCGAACAGGCCGGCTGGATCGGCGGCCTGGGCCTGGTGCTGGCCGCAGGGGCCAGTGCGGCCCTGCTCGGCGCGGCGGCAGCCTACGGCGTTCCGGTGGCCATGACCCCCACCGTGGGCCTGTCCTGCGCCGGCATGGTCGTGCTGGTCGCGCTGCTGTCCGGCTTCGTTGCCATGCGCGGCGTCATGCGCGCCGATCCGTCGATGCTTCTGCGCTGACATGCCTGGTCCCCATTCCACCGCCCCGGCGCAGCCCAGCCTGCAGGCCCGTCAGATCCGCAAGTCGTTCCAGTCCGGCGCCGTGCGCGTGCAGGTGCTGTCCGATCTTTCCATCGACGTGCGCGCCGGCGAACTCACGCTGATCTCAGGGCCCTCGGGTTGCGGCAAGAGCACCTTGCTGTCCATCCTGTCCGGCCTGCAGCATCCCGAGGCCGGCCAGGCCCTGGCCCTGGGCCAGGACCTGGGCCGCCTGGGCCGGCGCGCGCTCGAGCGCTTTCGCCTGCAGCACACGGGCTTCGTGTTCCAGGGCTTCAACCTGTTCCCGGCATTGACGGCCGTGGAGCAGGTGCAGGTGCCGCTGGGCTACCTCGGCATGCGCGACCGCGAGGCCCGGGCCCGGGCCTGCCGGGTGCTGGAGGAGGTCGGCCTCGCCGGCCGCATGGACATGCGCCCCTGGCAGCTGTCGGGCGGGGAGAAGCAGCGCGTGGCCATCGCGCGGGCCATGGCCAAGGAGCCGCAGTTGCTGTTCGCCGACGAGCCCACCAGCGCGCTGGATGCCGAGAGCGGCCAGCGCGTCATCGACATCCTGCACCGCGTCGCGCGCACCCACGGCACCACCGTGCTGTGCGTGAGCCACGATCCGCGCCTGGTGCGCCATGCCGACCGGGTGGTGGGCATGGAGGACGGCGCGATCCGCAGCGACTGGCGGCCACCGGTGCCGGTCCT
>CAJYRH010000212.1 GCA_913776795.1 uncultured Pseudorhodoferax sp.
GCGGCGGCGCACTGCTCTGGCTGGGCGCGGCACTGGCCGCCAGCGTTCTGGTGGTGGCGCTGCAGACCATCGTCAAGCACCAGGTGCTGGCCATCAACCTGCCGATGCGGCTGCGCTGGAACTTCCACCGCCTGATGCTGGGCCAGAGCATGGCCTTCTACCAGGACGAGTTCGCCGGCCGCATCACGACCAAGGTCATGCAGACCGCGCTGGCGGTGCGCGACACGCTGTTCGTACTGGCCGACGTGCTGGTCACCATGACCATCTACGCCGTGACCATCGGCGTGCTGGCCGGGGTGTTCGCGGGCGACCTCGTCTGGCCCTTCGTGGTCTGGCTGGCGCTGTACGTGCTGGCAGCGGTGTACTTCGTGCCGCGCCTGGGCCGCGTGGGCAAGGCCCAGGCCGATGCACGCTCGGCCATGGTCGGCCGCATCACCGATGCCTACACCAACATCATGACGGTCAAGCTGTTCTCGCACACCCACCGCGAGGCCCAGGTGGCGCGCAGCGCGATGCAGGACTTCATCGTCACGGGCTACCGGCAGATGCGCCTGGTCAGCGCGTTCGAGATCGTCAACCACGCCCTGGCCATGGGCCTGGTCGCGGGGATGGCGGGGATGTCGCTGTGGCTGTGGTCGCGGGGCGAAGTCGGGGTCGGCGCCGTGGCGGCCTCGGTTGCGATGGCGCTGCGGCTGCAGGGCATGTCGCAGTGGATCATGTGGGAGATGACCAGCCTCTTCGAAGCCATCGGCACGGTGCAGGACGGCATCAACACGCTGAGCCGCCCGCGCACGGTGGTCGATGCACCGGGTGCACAGCCCCTCACCGTCACGCAAGGCGAGGTACGGTTCGACAACGTGAGCTTTCGCTACGGCCCGGACAAGCCGCCGGTGGTGGAGCAGCTGAACCTTACCGTGCGGCCGGGCGAGCGCATCGGCCTGGTCGGCCGCTCGGGCGCGGGCAAGAGCACGCTCGTGAACCTCCTGCTGCGTTTTCACGACGTGGCCGGCGGCCGCGTGCTGGTGGACGGGCAGGACATCGCCCACGTCACGCAGGATTCGCTGCGCGCGCAGATCGGCATGGTGACGCAGGACACGAGCCTGCTGCATCGTTCGCTGGCAGACAACATCGCCTACGGCCTTCCGGACGCGACAGAAGACCAGATCCGCGCTGCAGCCGAGCGAGCCGAAGCCTCCGGCTTCATCGACCAGCTCACCGACCTGCAGGGCCGCACGGGTCTGGCGGCCCATGTGGGCGAACGCGGCGTGAAGCTGTCCGGCGGCCAGCGCCAGCGTGTGGCGATCGCCCGCGTGATGCTCAAGAACGCACCCATCCTGCTGCTGGACGAGGCGACGAGCGCGCTGGATTCAGAGGTGGAGGCCGCCATCCAGCAGAGCCTGAACCGGCTGATGGAGGGCAAGACCGTGATCGCGATCGCCCACCGGCTGTCGACGATCGCGGCCATGGACCGGCTGATCATCCTGGACGGTGGGCGGGTGGTCGAGGAAGGCTCGCACCGCGAGCTGCTGGCCAGGGATGGCCTGTACGCCCGGCTCTGGGCGCACCAGAGCGGCGGGTTCCTCGGCGAGGAGTGAGGCGGCCGGGAGACTCTTCTCCCGGCGCCCGTTCAGCGCAGGCCGAAGAACGACAGAACGGCGATGACGACGACGACCAGGCCAACGATGTAGATGACGGAGTTCATGGTGTATGGGCTGTTTTGTTGAAGACGGTCTCATCATGGTCCGGTGGCCTCCCGGCCGCTGTCGGCGACCGTCGGCGCGTGCTGTAGGACCGCCTGAGGCGGTCAGAGTCCGCGCAGCAGGTTGGCCAGTTCCACCGCCGACTTGACCTCCATCTTGTCGAACACCCGCGCGCGGTGAACCTCCACCGTGCGGACGCTGATCTCCAGCTGGTCGGCGATGAGCTTGTTGGGCATGCCCTCCACCACCAGGCGCATGACGTCGCGTTCGCGCTCGGTGAGCTCGGTCAGCCGCGTGCGCAGCAGGGCATCGCGCTGCTGCGCCTGCAGCATGTGGGCCGATTGAAGCAACGCCTGTTCGATCCGGTCGACCAGCGCGTTGTCGGAAAACGGCTTCTCGCAGAAGTCGAAGGCGCCGCGCTTGACCGCGTCCACCGCGGTGGGCACGTCCGCATGGCCGGTCAGGAAGATCACCGGCAGCGCCCGGTGCAGCCCGCGCGCCACGAGCTGGTCGAACAGTTCCAGCCCGCTCATGCCGGGCATGCGCACGTCCAGGAGCAGGCAACTGGCCTGGGTGGGCTGGTAGCCGGCCTGCAGACGCGCATCGAAGGCCTCGGCGCTGTCGAAGCCTTCGCTGAGCAGGCGGCGCGAACGCAGCAGCCAGGACAGCGCATCGCGCACGCCGGCATCGTCGTCGACGATGTGGACCAGGGCGTCCTTAGGAACTTGCATGGGCACTTTCCGCCACGGCGCGGGTGTCCAGTGGCATGGGGTCGGTGGTGGGGTGGAAGGGGCTGACCTCGGTGGGCAGCGTGAAGCGGAACACCGTGCCGCGCGGCTGGCGCGCCTCGTACACCATGGAGCCGCCATGCTGCTCGACCACGGTGCGGCACAGCGACAGGCCCAGGCCCATGCCTTCGGCCTTGGTCGTGAAGAAGGGCGTAAACAGCCGCTCGGCAACCTCGGGCGCGATGCCGCTGCCACAGTCGGCGACGCTGAACTCGAGCCACCCCTGCGGCCGCGTGGCACCGGCGCGCGTGCCGGCCGGCACCACGCGCAGCAACAGCTCGCGCTGGGCCACGGGCGTGCCATCCATGGCCTGCATGCCGTTGCGCACGAGGTTCA